>JAYUQI010000152.1:0-9650 GCA_043756805.1 Sphingomonas sp. | reverse complement strand
GCAGGTGCGATATGACAAAGATCGTTCAATATGATGCGGTGGTTGTCGGTGGCGGTCCTTCGGGCGCGACGGCCGCAACGACATTGGCGCGGGCAGGGCGCAGCGTGTTGCTGCTCGACCGCGCCGGGCGGATCAAGCCATGCGGTGGTGCCGTGCCGCCGCGTGCGATCCGCGATTTCGATATTCCCGATACTCAGATTGTCGCCAAAGCCAAATGTGCGCGGATGATCGCACCGTCGAACAAGACCGTCGACATGCCGGTCGGCAACAATGGCTATGTCGGCATGGTCGACCGCGAGCATTTCGACGAATGGCTGCGCGCGCGGGCAGCGCTGGCGGGCGCGGAACGGCGGACGGGGACGTATGAAGCGCTCGAACGCGACGCTGACGGGACGGCTGTGATCGTCTATCGCGATGGCCGATCGGGTGATCTGATGCGGGTGCGGGCAAAGGCGGTGATCGGTGCCGATGGCGCGCGGTCGGGCGTGGCGCGGGGCAATCTGAAAGGTGCAGACAATGTGCCGTGCGTGTTCGCTTATCATGAAGTGATCAAGACGCCGGAAACGGGGTTCGACCGCGAGCGCTGCGACGTCTATTATCAGGGACAGTTTTCGCCCGATTTCTACGCCTGGGTTTTCCCGCATGGCGAGACGGCGAGTGTCGGCCTCGGCAGCGCGCAGAAGGGTTTTGCCCTGCGCCCGGCGACCAAAGCGCTGCGTGAATCCATTGGCCTTGCGGATGCGGAAACGATCCGCGTCGAAGGCGCGCCGATTCCGATGAAACCGCTGAAACGGTGGGACAATGGCCGTGACTTGCTGGTCTGTGGTGATGCGGCGGGCGTGGTCGCGCCGTCGTCGGGTGAGGGGATTTATTATGCGCTCGAATGCGGGCGGATTGCGGCGGTTGCGGTCGATGATTTCCTGACGAGCGGGAGGCCAGCGGCGTTGCGGCAGGCGCGCAAGGCGTTCATGCGCGATCATGGCCGCGTGTTCTGGATCCTCGGGATGATGCAATATTTCTGGTATTCATCGGACAAGCGGCGCGAGCGCTTCGTCAAAATGTGCGCTGATCCCGATGTCCAGCAGCTGACGTGGGATGCCTATATGAACAAGCAGCTCGTCCGCGCGAAACCGGGGGCGCATGTGAAGATTTTCTTCAAGGATATGGGGCATTTGCTGGGGCTGTCGCGGGCTTAAGAAACGCCCCTCCCCGACGGGGAGGGGTTGGGGAGGGGGAGCGCGCCCTTGCGCGCGTCAGCACTCGACACTTGCGTGTAGTCCACCCCCACCCAACCCTCCCCCTCAAGGGCGAGGGCTAAGAAAGGGAAGATTTTTTGAACATATTCTTCACCAGCGGCCACGCCGTCGATCTCGTGCTCGCCGTCATGCTGGTCGAAGCGACCATCCTGATCACGCTAAAGCGCCGCGCACCAATCACGGTGCTGCTGACGATCTTGCCCGGCGCGGTCATGATGCTAGCCCTGAGGGCAGCGCTGACGGGCGCGGGATGGCAGTGGGTGGCCATCTGGCTGACGGTGTCGCTGCCGCTCCATCTGGCGGACTTGCGACATAGAAAATTGATGTAAAAACCGCAGTCCTGAGCCTGTCGAAGGACGGTTCGCGTGAACCGCGCTTCGACAAGTTCAGCACTACGGGGAGGACAATTAGATTTGTGTCTTCAGATAAGCGATCACGTCGGCGCGCTTCTGCGGGTCTTTCAGGCCAGTGTACGTCATCTTGGTGCCCGGAATGATGCGCTGCGGCGCTTCGAGATACTGGAACAGCTTCGCTTCGGTCCACACGATGCCGCTATTCTTGTTGGCCGTCGAATAGCTGTAACCGGGAATCGAGCCTGACGTGCGCCCGATCAGACCATGCATTGATGGGCCGACCATGTTCTTGCCGGCTTCGACAGCATGGCAGGTTTTGCAAACGGCAAACGCCTTTTCGCCGGCGGCAGCATCACCCGTAAACGACGCAAGCTTCACGCCCGCGAGCGTATCGACATTGTCGACAGGAACTTTTTCGGCGGTTGCCGGTGCGGCGGCGGGCGCGGTGGTTTCGGTCGGCGCGGTCGCTGCCGGTTCTTCGGCAGGTTTTTGCGAGCAGGCCGATACCGACGCGATTGCCAACATTGCTGCGGTCATGCCCAGGGATGCCCGGATCGATATCATGCGACTCTCCATTAAAATTTATCGACACCAAATCGGGTGCTGCGTCTAAATACACCAAAGAAAAACAACCGCAATCGGCTTCGTCAAATTCGATTTTCATGATAGCGACAAGAGACTTGGCAGGGGAAAACCGAACAAAATGGCGCTGACTTATCACCCCGACCGCGACCGTCTGCTTGCCGAAGCGCATGCCCGCCCGTCAACGCCGCTCGACGTGCCGGTTTTTGCCACGCGTATTGCCACGATTTCGGCGCAGGACGGCGGCGCGCAGGATCGCGCGCATCTTGCCGATCTGTGCCGGTCGTCCTTGCTGCCCGAACCACCCGAAGGGGCGCGCTGGTGGTCGTTCGACGCCGGGCGATGGACGCTGCGCTGGGAAAGGCATACCGAATTTTCGAGCTGGACAATCTTTGGGCGCGAGCCTGTCGATGGCCCGCCGAAGGGATGGATCGAGAACCTGCCGGGCGACATCCTTGTGCGCACGACGGCCGATCTGAAGCGTGATGAAAAGTCCGAACCGACGCCGGCATCGCCGCATGGCACCAGCATGATCGGGTCGGTCGTGCTTGACGGCGCGGCGACGATCTACACCGATTTCAAACCCGACGACGGTGGCGTCACGCGCTTTCTGGTGCTGGTCAAATCGATCGACCGCGTCCTGGCGGGGCGGCTGACGCTGATGCTGCTCGAAATCGAGACTTATCGGTTGATGGCGCTGCTGGCGTTTCCGCTGGCGGGCAAGGCGGGCGGACAAGTGAGCGCGTTCGAGATCGAGACCGGGACGCTGGCGTCGCGCTTGGCCGAGGAAGCCGGCGTCGATGCCGACCGTGCATTGCTCGGACGGCTCGTCGCTCTGTCGGGAGAAGCCGAGGCCTTGAACGCGCAGACGAGTTACCGCTTCCGCGCCGCCGCTGCTTATTATGACATTGTCCGCGACCGCATCGCGACGCTGCGCGAAGTGCATATCCCGGGCATGCAGACAATCGGCGAGTTCATGGATCGTCGGCTCGCGCCCGCCATGCGGACCTGCGACGCCGTGGGCGAGCGCGAGCGCGCGGTGATCGCGCGGATTGCGCGCACCGGGCAGATGCTGCGCACGCGCATCGAGATCGAAGCCGAAGCGACCAGTGCTGCCCTGCTCAAATCGATGGACAACCGCGCCCTCACGCAAATCCGCTTGCAGCGCGCGGTCGAAGGATTGTCGGTCGCGGCGATTTCCTATTATGCGATTTCGTTGCTCAGCTATCCGCTCAAGGCGCTCGAGCATGCCAATCCCAAAGTCGATGCGGCGCTGGCGGCGGGTCTGCTCGCGCCGGTCGTCGTGATTGCGGTGTGGCTTGCGCTCCGGCGATTACGGCGGCAGGAGCCTGATTGAAATTAGGCCAATAAATCAGGGGAGCTTGATACCGATGAAGACCCGCGCCGCCGTTGCGTTTGAAGCGAAGAAACCGCTCGAGATTGTCGAACTTGATCTGGAGGGACCGAAAGCGGGCGAAGTGCTGGTCGAGATTATGGCGACAGGGATTTGCCATACCGACGCCTACACGCTCGACGGTCTCGACAGCGAGGGCATTTTCCCGAGCGTGCTGGGTCATGAAGGCGCCGGGATTGTCCGCGAGATTGGCGCCGGGGTGACCAGCGTTGCGGTCGGCGATCATGTTATTCCGCTTTACACGCCCGAATGTCGCCAGTGTAAGAGCTGCCTGAGCGGCAAGACCAATTTGTGCACCGCGATCCGCGCGACGCAGGGCAAGGGGCTGATGCCCGACGGCACGTCGCGGTTCAGCTATCAGGGCAAGCCGGTGTTTCACTATATGGGCTGCTCGACCTTTTCGAATTTCACCGTGCTGCCCGAAATCGCAGTCGCGAAAATCCGGACCGACGCGCCGTTTAACAGCGCCTGCTATATCGGCTGCGGCGTGACGACGGGCGTTGGGGCGGTGGTGAATACCGCGAAAGTCCAGCCGGGTGACAATGTCATCATCTTCGGGCTCGGCGGGATCGGCCTGAACGTCCTGCAAGGCGCGCGGATGGCGGGCGCGAACATGATTGTCGGTGTCGATATCAATCCCGACCGCGAGGCATGGGGCAAGAAATTCGGGATGACGCATTTCGTCAATCCCAGGACATTGGATGGCGATATTGTCGCGCATCTCGTCGCGCTGACCGATGGCGGCGCGGACTATACGTTCGACTGCACCGGCAATACCGATGTAATGCGCCAAGCACTCGAAGCGTGCCACCGCGGATGGGGCACCAGCATCATCATCGGTGTCGCCGAAGCGGGCAAGGAAATCAGCACGCGACCGTTCCAGCTCGTTACCGGGCGCAACTGGCGCGGGACAGCGTTCGGCGGCGCGAAGGGGCGCACTGACGTGCCGAAGATCGTTGACTGGTATATGAACGGCAAAATCGAGATTGACCCGATGATCACGCATGTCTTGTCGCTGGATGAAATCAACAAGGGCTTTGATTTGATGCATGCGGGGGAAAGCATTCGCAGCGTTGTCGTATTTTAAGGAGAGATACTATGTTCAGTCACATGATGGTCGGCAGCAATGATCTCGACAAGTCAAAGGCGTTTTACGACGCGACATTCAAGGCAATCGGCGGGCGCGCGGGCGCCAAGGATCCCAAGGGGCGGCTGGTCTATATGCACAATGGCGGCATTTTTCTGGTGTCGATGCCGATCGACGGTTCGCCCGCAACGCACGGCAATGGCTCGACGGTCGGCTTTGCCATGACCGCCGAGCAAGCTGATGCCTGGCACAAGGCCGGCGTGGAAAACGGCGGCACGGCCATCGAAGACGCGCCCGGCGAGCGCCCCGGCAGCGGCTATTATCTTGCCTATCTGCGCGATCCCGATGGCAATAAACTGTGCGCGCTGCACCGGGTCGCTGGGTGAGCGGCACGCTGGCCGAACTCGAACGGCGGCGTAGTGCGGCGCGGCTTGGCGGCGGACAGGCACGGATCGATGCGCAGCACGCCAAGGGCAAGCTGACGGCGCGCGAACGATTGACCGTGCTGCTCGACGAGGGATCGTTCGAGGAACTCGACATGTATGTCGAGCATAACTGCGTCGATTTCGGCATGGAGGAAACGAAAATTCCGGGCGACGGCGTCGTCACGGGCAGCGGCACGATTAACGGGCGGCTGGTATTCGTGTTTTCGCAGGATTTCACTGTGTTCGGCGGGTCGCTTTCGGAGGCGCACGCGCAGAAAATCTGCAAAGTGATGGACTCGGCGATGAAAGTCGGCGCGCCGGTCATCGGCCTGAACGACAGCGGCGGCGCGCGGATTCAGGAAGGCGTGGCCTCGCTGGGCGGGTATGCCGAAGTGTTCCAGCGCAATGTGCTGGCGTCGGGCGTCGTGCCGCAACTCAGCCTGATCATGGGGCCGTGCGCGGGCGGCGCGGTCTATTCGCCCGCCATGACTGACTTCATCTTCATGGTGAAGGACTCGTCCTACATGTTCGTGACCGGGCCCGACGTGGTCAAAACCGTGACCAACGAGATAGTGACGCAGGAAGAACTGGGCGGGGCGAGCACACATACGACCAAATCGGGCGTGGCGGACAATGCATTCGAGAATGACATCGAAGCGTTGCTGGCGGCGCGTGACCTGATCGATTTTCTGCCTGAATCCAACCGGGCGCCGATCCCCGAACGCCCCACGGCGGACGAGTGGGACCGGCTCGAGATGAGCCTCGACACGCTGATCCCCGCCAACGCCAACCAGCCCTATGACATGCATGAAGTCATCCGGAAGACGATGGACGAGGACGATTTTTTCGAGATTCAACCGGCGCATGCGGGCAATATCCTGATCGGATTCGGGCGGATCGAGGGGCGGACTGTTGGTGTTGTGGCGAACCAGCCGATGGTGCTGGCCGGGTGCCTCGACATCAATTCATCGAAAAAAGCCGCGCGCTTCGTGCGCTTCTGCGATGCGTTCGACATTCCGATTCTGACGTTTGTCGATGTGCCGGGCTTCCTGCCCGGCGTGGGGCAGGAGCATAGCGGCATCATCAAGCATGGCGCCAAACTGTTGTTTGCCTATGCCGAAGCGACCGTGCCCAAAATCACCGTGATCACGCGCAAAGCCTATGGCGGGGCCTATGACGTGATGGCCTCAAAGCATCTGCGCGGCGATTTGAACTACGCCTGGCCGACCGCCGAAATCGCGGTGATGGGCGCGAAAGGCGCGGTCGAAATTATCTTCCGCGGGAAGACGTCGGAGGAAATCGCCGAACGCACGGCGGAATATGAAGCGCGCTTCGCCAACCCGTTCGTGGCGGCGTCGAAGGGGTTCATCGACGAGGTCATCATGCCACACTCGACGCGGCGGCGGGTGGCGCTGGGGTTACGGAAACTGCGGGGGAAAGTGCTGGAGAATCCGTGGAAGAAGCATGATAATATTCCGTTGTGAGTCCTTTCGAATAAAATCTGTGAGGTAATGGTGGAAGCAGTTTTGCAGACACTTTTGGGTGGGTTGCTTGCCATTGCTGGTGCGATAGCGGGACCACATCTTCAGCGTCGACATGACCGGTGGACTGCTCGTCGGGAAGACGAGCAACTTATTCGTAATAAGGCTCAAGAACTTTTTGAGGAGCTGGATCGGTTGTCGCATGAATCTGCAAAGGCGTCGGTGCGAGCGATGGAAAAACTAAAAGACGATAGTCTGGATTCGATTCCGGTTCCTCAATTAGGCCAAGCCCGCGCCATTGCAGCTTTGTATTTTCCCAGTTCCCTTAAATTGATCGAAGATTTCGAGGAAAAGCACGGCGCGCTTGCAAAGAAAGGTTTTGAAGAAGCTGACAAAGCAATCAAAGCGGGTGATCAAGGCGTCGACGTTTTGAAAGCGCTTCCAATCATTATGATTACGCAGTTTCAGAGTCTGGCAAATGACTTCGTTTTCGAAATGAGAGCACACATCATAGAGCAACTGCCAAAAATGCTATCGGACTCACTAAAGACCGATGCTGGCAGATTCGGCCTTGGATGAATCTTAAATGGAAGTCTTGAAGTAAGATTTCTCCACATTATAATCACATGATAAGGAGTGCCGCGATGCAGACCGAACGTGTGACTTTTCTCACCAGCCGCGACCACAAGGCCGCGCTCGACGCCTATGCAGCAAACAATGGCCAATCTGTAGGGCATGTCCTGCGCGAGGCGGCGAGCCAATATATTGCGCAGCCTTCGTCAAAGAGTGAGGATGAACAGGTTCTGGAAATTGTCTTGCCGGTCTTGGAAGAGGCTTTGCCCCGTATGCAGGCAGACCTTGAAGCAATGCGTCGTGACATTGCATCGGCGCGCGCCGCGATAGCGAAAAGCCTGGATCGGGCAGCACGCTCGGAACCCGATGATCGAAAGGTTGCTGCGTGAGCGCAGCGGACAAGGCTTTCGCACTTGTAAAGCGGATCATGCTTTACGACGAAACGATTGCCTCGCTTCGCAAGGATCTGGTTGATCTGACGACGGACGTGACCAAGCTCGCTGAAAGCCACGCCCGACTAAGCGAACGCGTCGCCGACATCGAAGGTTATTTGCGCGCGGCAACGCAGACACCATTTGGCGAGTCGCTAAAGCTCGAAAAGCAATGAACCTTGGCCGTCTCAACCATATCGGTGTTGCCACGCCGTCCATCGCCGACAGCATCGCGCATTGGCGCGATGTCATGGGCGCGACCAAAATCCATGCGCCGTTCGATCTGCCTGCGCAGGGCGTGCGCGTGTGTTTTGTCGATACGCCAGGCGGCCCGCAGATCGAGCTGATCGAGCCACTGGGTGCGGAGTCGCCGATCCACGGGTTTTTGGCGAAGAATCCGCTCGGCGGGCAGCATCATGTCTGTTTCGAAGTGCCCGATATTCACGTCGCGAAGACCGAATTCGAAGCGATGGGCAAGCGCGTCCTCGGCGAACCCCGCATCGGCGCGCACGGAACGCTGATTTTCTTTGTCCACCCACGCGACATGGGCGGGATGCTGACCGAGATTATGGAAAGCCCCAAAGAAGCACACTAGACTTACGTTAACGTAAAGGGCAGGTTGGGACTCTTGGGGACTTAGGGTGATGATCATTTGGGTCACTCGAAGCACCCAAGAGATCGCGCTTGTGGAGAGATCGCGCCTGATGACTTATGATACGATATTGTTTGATGTTGCGGATAATGTCGCGACCATCACGCTCAACAAGCCCGAGCGGCTGAACGCGATGGCGCCGCTTATGGCCGACGAGATCAATGCCGCGCTCGACCAGCTTGATGGCGCGCGCGCCGTGCTGATCACAGGCACGGGGCGGGCGTTCTGCTCGGGGGCTGACCTGCAGGCACGCGGCGATGCCTCGATTGCGGGAGGCAGTGCGCCTTATGCCGCGCTGACGCAGCATTATAACCCGCTGATGATGAAGATTGCGCGGTTGCCCGTGCCGGTCGTGACGGCGGTCAACGGTCCGGCGGCGGGCATCGGCTGTTCGCTGGCGCTCTCGGGTGATTTCGCGATTGCGGGCAAATCGGCTTACTTCCTACAGGCGTTCGTCAACATCGGGCTGGTGCCCGACGGCGGCGCATCGTGGATGCTGCCGCGCCTGATCGGCAAGGCGCGCGCGACCGAAATGATGTTGCTCGGCGAAAAGATCGGCGCGGAAAAGGCCGAAAGCTGGGGCCTGATCCATAAGTGCGTCGATGATGCTGTGTTGCCTGAAGAAGCACGGGCACTGGCGAAACGGCTGGCCAGCGGCCCGACCGTCGCAATCGGTATCATGCGTCAGAACATCGCGGCCGCACTTGAGGCTGATTATGCCAGCGCCCTCGTCCGCGAAGCCGAAGGGCAGCGTATTGCCGGGGCCAGCGCCGACGCCATCGAAGGCGGGCTATCGTTCCTGCAAAAGCGCAAAGCAGCATTCCAGGGCCGTTGACCGCTGCCGCCCCGCATGGCAAGCGAGCCAGACTGCGGGTGTAGCTCAATGGCAGAGCAGAAGCTTCCCATGCTTACGACGAGGGTTCGATTCCCTTCACCCGCTCCAGATCACAGAATTTTGTTAAATTACTGAAAAGTAAAGCGAAAATACTGTGTTTTTGCCTGTGCGGGATTTGTGTAGAAAGAATTAGGGAGCTGCTCGCGCCGCATGGCTTGCAGCCGGCAATAGGATTCAGTCGCTTCCTCGTCCGGAAACGCCTTCCGCAGGCTTACAAGAATACCGCAATGTGGTCCGATAATACCGTATTTTAGAAGATACGCGCGGAGATCGCACCTTCAGAACTTCATTGGCGATATACGACTTTTGATAGCAGTATAAGATAATCTGTCGATCAGCGAAAGAAAAAACAAATACAACTTACAGAAATGTAAGTTATCTGCTGTATAGCTGACAGTGGATTAAACCTGCTACAGATCTTAAAGAGGTGTTGAATATCCTATTAATTGCTCGGACTGCCGCAAAAAAGCATCTAAGCCGTAACGATTATAGATTACGAGT
>JAYUQI010000151.1:0-9661 GCA_043756805.1 Sphingomonas sp. | reverse complement strand
CGCTTTACGGGGACGAGGATTTTCATTCTGCGCTCCTGAGAATCGCTTTACGTTAACGTCAACTTTAAGTTGCACTGCATCAATTACGGGCGCTTTTCAACCCCGCAAGTTGCCCCATTGATGACTAACTAACCAGCTCTAGCCGACGTTCGATTCGGTCAAGACGGCTATTGATATTGTCGATTGAGACTTGTTGAGCAGCATCGGCTGCCGCCAAATGCCCAAGATGTTGAATGATCGATGCAACCGACCCTTCAAGGTTGGCGATACGTGCAATCATTTCGTCCTGCTTGCGCTCAATACGTTCCAGCGTCGCCTGAAAGCGCTTCATATGTTCAAGCATCAGGTTTTCGACGTTTTCAGTCATTCAGTGATGTTACGCCGCATTTCTTACTTCCGCGACAATTTTCTTCGCCGCATCGCCCAGATCGTTCGCTGCCACGATGGGCAGGCCCGAATTGGCGAGGATCGCTTTGCCTTCGGCGACATTGGTGCCTTCGAGGCGAACAACCAAAGGCACTGACAGGTTCACTTCCTTCGCCGCAGCAACAATGCCGTCGGCGATGATGTCGCACTTCATGATCCCGCCGAAAATGTTGACGAGAATGCCCTTCACCGCTGGATCTTTCAGGATGATCTTGAACGCTGCTGTTACCTTTTCCTTCGAGGCACCGCCGCCGACGTCAAGGAAGTTGGCGGGAAATTCACCGTTCAGCTTGATGATGTCCATCGTCGCCATGGCAAGCCCCGCGCCGTTGACCATGCAGCCGATGTTGCCGTCGAGCTTGATATAAGCGAGGTCATATTTCGAGGCTTCGACTTCGGCAGCGTCTTCCTCGGTCAGGTCGCGCAGCTCCATCAAATCCTTGTGGCGGAACATGGCATTGCCGTCGAACGCGACCTTGGCATCGAGGACCAGCAGCTTGCCGTCGTCGGTTACCGCGAGTGGGTTGATTTCGATTTGTTCGGCATCAGTGCCGAGGAAGGCGTCGTATAGTTTCGACGCGACATTCGCTGCCTGTTTGGCGAGATCGCCGGTCAGGCCGAGCGCGGCGGCGACAGCACGCCCGTGATGCGGCATGAAGCCGGTCGCGGGATCGATATCGAGCGTCTGGATGCGTTCGGGCGTGTCGTGCGCGACGGCTTCGATGTCCATGCCGCCTTCGGTCGAGACGACCATGCCGATGCGGCCCGATGCGCGGTTGACGAGCAATGCGAGGTAAAATTCCTTGGCAATGTCCACGCCGTCGGTGACGTAGAGCCGGTTGACTTGCTTGCCGGCGTCGCCCGTCTGGATCGTGACCAGCGTGTTGCCGAGCATGTCGGTTGCGGCGGCGCGGACATCGTCGACCGAGCGGGCGAGACGGACACCACCCTTGGCATCCGGTCCCAATTCCTTGAACTTGCCCTTGCCGCGGCCACCGGCATGAATCTGTGCCTTCACGACATAAAGCGGTCCGGGTAGCTTGGCAGCGGCAGCGACCGCTTCATCCACGCTCAGCGCAGCGTATCCCGCAGGAACCGGGACGCCGAATTTGGCGAGCAATTCTTTGGCTTGATATTCGTGGATATTCACTGGTGCCGCTCCCTATTGCGCTGCGGCCCCCTAAGCACGCAAGGCTCTAAGACGCAATCGCGCAGCCGAGCCCCGCCGTGGTCACAACCGCAAAAATTTCGGGATCGCCGAGCCCGCGCGTTTGTTTCAGAAACTCACCGATCGTCAGGTCGCCGATCCGGCGGTCGCGCAGATCGGACAGGCGCGACAGTTTTTGCAACTGGCCAAGGCTCAACCGATCCACCATCCGTTGCGCCATGCAGGTCGAGACCGGCTTTGAAAGCCCCGCGCTCAGCAACGCCGAGCGAACCCGCGATTCGGGGGTGGCACAGGCTGACAGTGCGAGCAGCGGGAGGGCAATAAGGATCAGGCGCATGGGTCACTCCGGTAAATTCCAGCTTATGTGAAGATTTTAGGGTGACGGAAAGCTGAACGTGATTATATGCAAATCATGTCAATCTTTGCCGGTCTTCTCCTCTTCCTCGCCACTGTCGCTTTCATGGAAGGCGTCGCTTATGTTGCGCACCGCTGGGTCATGCACGGGTTCGGCTGGTTTCTGCATGAAAGCCACCACCGTGCGCGCACCGGATTCTGGGAACTGAACGACTGGTATTTCGTAATCTTTGCCGCACCTTCGATTGCGTTGCTGCTCGGCGGGGTGTCGGGTCACTGGGGCAATTGGGCGATATGGGTCGGCGCAGGGATCGCAGCCTATGGCGCGATCTATCTCGGCTTTCATGACATCATCGTCCACAAGCGCTGGGACAGCGGCTATGTCGCGCGCTGGTCCTATATGAAGCGGATCGTGCAGGCGCACCGCATCCACCATATCGTCGAAACCAAGGACGGGACGGTCAGCTTCGGGTTTCTGATTGCGCCCAAGCCCGAGGATTTGAAAGCCGAACTTCAGGCGCGGGGTCGTGCCGGCGTGCGCGCGCCGCGCGGGGTTTCCTCCGTAACGGAGTGAAGCTGGATCAGGTTGGGCTTCGTGGCCGACCAGGAATGCGGCACCATCTGTATCATGTCCGCTGTCGAAATCCTTCGGGTCGTGCATTTCGACAATTTGAAGACCGTGCTGGCGGTCAACGCTTATCGGGGTAATGCGACAAGGGTGGCGATGCCATTGCGCGCCATCATTGCCGATGCGCTGCAATTGGGTTCTTCAGGGCTGCTGCTGTCGCACAATCATCCCTCGGGCGATCCAACGCCGAGCCGCGATGATATATTGGCGACGCATCAATTGACCCGGGTAGCGGAAGCGCTCGGCATAAAGATGCACGACCATATTGTGTCCGGCGCGGGACGCAGTGTCAGTTTCCGGGCAGCGGGGCTGCTTTAGGCACCCGAACGTCGAACGCGATTGTCAGTCGCTCACCATCATCGAACGGGATCGTGCCATGCCACAGCGTCGACGGAAAGAGCACAAGGCGACCGGGCTTGGGTTCGATCTGCGAATAAGCTGGTAAGTCGAGACCAAGTTCGGGCGGCGGCGCACCGAATTCGATCCAGCCTTTGGGCGACGCGTCGAGCTTCGGCAATGCGACATAGAGCGCCGAGCTGATCCAGCCGCGCGTATGCGTGTGGCAGCTGTGAAAGCCCTGCGCGGCAAGGCGGACGGACCAGCTACCTTCGAAGTGGATCGGCTGGTCGCGGACGGGGCCTAGCAGCGGATGCGTCGCGTCCGGCAGCGGAAGTTGGGCGATGTAAGCGGCGATCGCAGCCGCAACTTTTGCGCGCGCAGTCTGGATCGCGGGATCATGGTGAAAGAAGAGCTGCCCGCTGGTTTGCGTGCCGCCGCGCACCGATTGTTCGGGATAGGGCGCTTTGGCGGTGTGCAGGCGGTTGAGCGTTGCAGTGAGGTCGGCAAGCGCTTGCGCCGTGAAGTCGAGATCGAAACTGTGGATCGGTGGCGGGGCACCATCGAGCCATTCGGCGCGCGGGTCGCCGGTCATCCGCCAGAGAATCGACAGATAGGGCCAGAAGATCGCCGTGGTTGGCGTTCCGATATGCGGCTCGGCCACGGTCTTGGCCCGCGCCACGTCGCCGAGTCGCAGGGCATGGCGGATGCGCGCGATGTCAAGGCCGGGGTCGGATATGTCGGCGACGCTGTCGAACAGGGTCGGCTCGTCCTCGCCCTCGCCCGATTCGCTGGCAATATAAACCCGCGCGCTGCGCAACGCCGGTTTGTCGCCGAACATTGCTCGTGCTTCCTCGACAACCGCGCGTGCGCCGGCCCAGTTGCGCGCCACCGACAGCGCCTGAAACCAGGCAAGCCGAAGCGAGAGATTGTCCGGGTTCCGCTGACACGCTTCGGCATAGCTGCGGATAGGATCGGACTCGCCCGACGTGACCCGTAAATTGCCGAGCAGCTGATGGCCATCGAGCCAGGCGGGATTTGCCGCGAGTGTGTTTTCGAGCAGTGTGACGGCGTCGGACAGCGCGCCCTGTTCGGCGAGCGCGGCGGCACAGGTGCGGATCAGCGCCGGATTGTCGGGGTTCAGCGACACGGCTTTGGCGAACAGGTCCAGCGCGGGGCGACCCGTCTCGAACGCAATCTGGGCATGGGCAAAAGTTGTGAGGGGGTCGTTGCTGTCGGCTTGCGCAATTGCCGCCCATGCCGCTTCCATGTCCTGCGCGTCGCGATGTGCCAGCGCTTGGTGCAGGAACTTGTTCAGACCGCCGCTGCCTTGCAATGCTGGTCGATGAACGCCTGGTGCGTGGGCAACCGATCGGCTTCCGCCGCCATTGCGGCGCGCAACTTGCCGAGCCACTCGCGGCCATTGGTGTTGCGGAAATCAATGAGCGGATCGGTGCGTTCGGGCATGTTGAACTGGCCGACATGGACGGCGAGCCAGCTCGGCGCACCGAACAGATCGGCATCGCGCGCGAGCAGGCGGCCATATTTGCGGAAATGGTCGATCTTCCACTGCAGCGTATCGGGAATGCTCATCGCTGCGCAGTACCGCCACAGCTCGGCGTCGTCGCGCGTCGTCAGCTTGTAATGGAGGATCAGGAAGTCGCGGATCCGCTCATATTCGTTGGTTGCGATGCGATTATATTCGTCGGTAATCATCGGATCGAAATCGCGGTCGGGAAAAAGCGCGAGTAATTTGGAGATGCCCGCTTGAATGAGGTGCAGGCTGGTCGATTCGAGTGGCTCCATAAACCCGCTCGACAGGCCGATGGCGATGACATTCCTGTTCCAGAACTTGCGCCGCATCCCCGTCGTGAAGCGCAAGGGACGCGGATCGGCGAGGGCTTTGCCGTCCAAGTTGGCAAGCAGTGTTTCGGCCGCGCGATCATCGCTGATCTGCTGGCTCGAATAGACATAGCCATTGCCGGTGCGATGCTGAAGCGGAATGCGCCACTGCCACCCCGCCTCGCGTGCGGTGCTCCGCGTGTAGGGCGTGAAATCAGGTACGGACTCGCACGGCACGGCCATTGCGCGGTCTGCGGGCAGCCAGTGCGTCCAGTCGTCATAACCGGTCTCGAGCGCACCTTCGATCAGCAGCCCGCGAAACCCCGAGCAATCGATAAACAGGTCTGCCGCCAGCACGCGGCCATCCGCCATCGTCACGCTGTTGACATGGCCGGTTTCGCCGTTCAGCGTCACATCGCCGACTTTGCCCTCGACGCGCGCAACGCCGCGTTCTTCGGCATAGGCGCGCAGATAAGCGGCATAGAGCCCCGCATCGAAATGATAGGCATATTCATAGGTCGACAGCACATTGCGCTGATCGGGCGACGGCGGCGCGAATTTGCCCCGGCTCGCGGCGGCCCAGGCCATGCAATGATCGTCGAGCTTCGAACCGTCCTGCACATGCAACCAGTACTGGTGCACTTCGGCAATGTCGAACGGGCGACCATAGCTGCCGAAAGGATGGAAATAGCGGTGGCCGAGCCGTGCCCAGTCGACAAATTCGATGCCGAGCTTGAATGACCCCTGCGTGCGCTTGACGAATTCGCGCTCGTCGATGCCCAGCGTCTGGTTGAAGAGCTTGATCGGCGGGATCGTCGCTTCACCGACGCCGACCGTGCCGATTTCTTCGGATTCGATCAGCGTGATGTCGCAGCCGTGGCTGAGGCTGTTCGACAGCGCCGCTGCCGTCATCCAGCCCGACGAGCCGCCCCCGACGATAATGATGCTGCGGATCGCGCGGTCGGTCGTGGTCATGCCTCTATCCATCACCTTGCCTTAACCGGTTTTCCTGAAGCACAAAAGAAATCGGGTGCGCCTGCTGTTGCAGTGCGCACCCGACAGGAGACCAGTGCGACCCGGTCGGGAGTTAACCGTTTAGAACTTGTACTTGAGCGTCCCGCTGAACGTCTGCCCGACCACCGGCGTTCCTGTTATGACGATCGGGCCGGTTGCGGGCACGTCGGCAACATTGTTGCCGTTGCCGCGGAAATCGAGCTTGTTGAACAGATTGTAGACCGACAGTCCGAGTTCCAGCCGCTCGACTGGACGGACGGCAATGTTGGCATTGAAGATCGTGCTGGCCGGATACTCGTTACCCGGATCGTCGCGCACGCTGGTCTGACCGGTAGCCGCAACGCCGAGTGTCACGATGTCGGCAAAGTCGTAATTTGCTGACAATGTATAGGTCAGGTCAGGGAGATAGGATGCGCGACGATAGGCTGCTGCACCGGCACCAAGCTGTTCGGCCTTGGTATAGGTTGCGTTGGCAACAAGCGAGAAGTCGCCAAAACCAAGCGTTCCGAAAAACTCTGCACCGCTCGACCGGTATTTCGAATCGATGATGCAACCGCCCGCCGCGCCGCCGCATCGTGTTGCCGAAAGTTCAAACGTGCTTTGCTTGAAATTGCCCTTGAGCAGCGAGAACTCGACCGAGTAACGCCCGCCACCAATCTGGCCACGGTTCTTGAGGCCGATTTCATACTGATTGACGAAATCAACGGATGGTGTGACGCCGTCGGTCGTGCAGCCGTTGGCCAGCGCAGTTGCTTGCGCGCTGGTGCAGAGTGCGCCCGTCGTGGTGAACTTGCCACCGAAGGTCTGGCGATCACCGTTGAAGCGGCCACCACGCGACGCACGGACAAACAGACTCAGATCGGGGGTGGCCTTAAGCAAGGCACCCGCTGTCCAGCTGGTGTAGCTGCGGCTGTAGTTGACGACTTCGCGGGCACTGTCGCTGCGCAACGCGGGGAGCAGCACGCCGCCCGAATTGACGGTGATCGTCGTGCCGCCCTGTGTGCCGCCGCCCTTGGCTTTCACCCGCTCAAAGCGGACGCTTCCGTCGAGTGCGAAGCTGTCGTTATCAAGGTCGAGCTGCAGATAAGGCGCTGTGTTGGTGTAGCTCAGGTCATAATCGCGGGCGCAGCAGGTGCCCCAGTTATTATTATAGCCCGAGATGCCCTGTTGCGTCAGCTTCGCTCCAGTCGCACTGAACAGGTCAAGCTGCGAAGGATTGTTACCATTCACTTCGCGGTTCGACTGGTTGACGTGCCAGTCCATGCCGATGTCCTGCTTCATGTAAAAGAACCCGGCGCGCGCCGTGACTTTTGCAAAGCCAGTCTCGAACTTGCCGGCCAGCGCCAGATTGTTTGCCACACTGCCGACGTCGCGGATGTTCGTGCGGACGTTGACGTTATTGTCGATATAAGTGCCCGTGTAGAGCTGTCCGGCACGTGGCCCTGAGGCATATCGAATTGCAGCGACAGCCGATCCGTTCACAGTCGACCCGAGCACGCTCGACGTCCGCGCAAGGTTGAGAAACGGCGAGGCGAACGCGCCGCTCATGTCACTCCAGCGGAGATTATTGTCGACCGTGAAATTCTCGCCGAGTTCATAATGGAACTGTGCGCCCAGCGAAATCTGCTTGGTCGTGATCCCGTCGATGTTGCGAGTTTCAAGCGCTGTGCCCGCACGGTTCAGGAACTGGCCGGTGCGGTTGAACAGCGAGTAATTGTTGTCAACACGCCCGTCAAAGCCGGGGAACGGCGTGACGTTGCTGATCTTGTTGCCGTTGCGTGTCGCGAACGCGGGTGACCCCGTATAGTTTGGATCCTGCGTATCGGCGAATTTCACAAGAAAGCGGATATAGCCTTTGCCTTCGTCAAATTCTTGCGTGAGGTTTGCTTTGATCTGGACGCTGTTGCTGACGCGGAAATTGTTCAGCGGGCCGTTGCCGACCTTGTAGAATCCACCAATGTGGAAGCGGGTCGATTCGCCAATCGGCGCACCATAGCGGAAGTCGACGCGCGCTTCCTTGAAATCAATGCCCTGGTTGAGCTGGATGTAACCGCCTGCTTTCTGGCCGGTGTTGCTGATATAGTTGATGACCGCGCCGGGCGCTTGCGACGCAAAGGTCGTCGCCCCGCCGCCACGGACTGATTCAAGCCGCTCGACGCTGGCGTCATAGCGCGTCCAATAGTCGTTGTTACCAAACTGGATGTCGCCGAAAAGGACCGTGGGGAGGCCATCCTCCTGAAGCTGGACGAACGGCGAACCGCCGGTTGCGACGGGAAGACCGCGAACCGCGATGTTCGAGTTGCCACCCGGGCCGGCCGTGCCTGCGGCCTGAATGCCGGGGATGAGGCGGAAGACTTCGGATTCAGACGTTGGCTTGAAGTTGGCGATTGTTTCCGCCGACACGCTCGTTACCGCGATTGCGCTGTCAATCAGCGTGCGGTCTCCGCCCGATGCCGTGACAACAATTTCGTCGAGGCCGCCGGTGTCTTCGGCAGGTGCGGCAGTCTGCGCGAGAGCAGGCACAGCAGCGACAAGCGCCAGGCCAAGTGCGAAGCCAGAGACTCCAGTGCGATAGGTAGCGACAGTCATTGTGATCCTCCCCGGAACGATGGATTTAGGCGGGCTTATACCCTTTCCAATTCCGTCCATATCCTTTCGGCAATCGATTGCAAGTTAATTTGCAATCGATTTCTATTTTTATCATGCTTGTGCCTTGCGCTTCGTTAGCGATTGCGCACATTATGATTCGAATGGCCGACCTGCCCGAAAAACGCATCCGTAACATCGCCGAACTGGCCGAGCTCGCTGGCGTTTCGCCGGGAACGGTGTCGCGCGCGCTGAGTGGGGCGGGGCTTATCAGCGCCAAGACGCGGACGCGCATTCAGGAACTGGCGCAAATGCACGGGTTTACCCCGAATGCAATGGCGCGCAATCTGCGCATCCAGCGGACGGGGGCGATTGGCGTCGTCATTCCGTTGGGTCACGAAGTCGGCCAGCATATTTCCGACCCGTTCTTCATGACGATGCTCGGCTACCTTGCCGATGCGTTGACCGAGCGGGGCTATGACCTGCTGCTGTCACGGGTGATCCCGCAAGGCGCAGACTGGCTCGACCGCATTGTTGATTCGGGGCGCGTCGATGGCGTGATCGTGATCGGCCAGTCGGATCAGGCTGAAACGCTTGACCGCGTGGCCGCGCGTTATCGTCCGCTTGTGGTGTGGGGCGGCCATGTTTCGGGACAGGTTCATTGTTCGGTTGGTTCGGATAATCTGCTCGGCGGCGACATCGCGACAACCCATCTGATCGAGCGCGGCTGCCGCCACATTGCCTTTTTCGGGGATGCGCGCGCGCAGGAAATTGCCCAGCGACTTGCCGGTTGTCGGGCAGCAATGCAACGCGCGGGCATTGCGGATGGCCTGCGCATTTTCCCCGCGCACCTGACCGCCGATGACGCACATCCAAACATCGCCGTTTTCCTGAATGAAAGCGACGCGCGACCGCAAGGCATCGTCGCGGTGTCCGACGTGGTGGCGATGAGTGCGCTTCATGCGCTGACCGAGCGCGGTATAGCAGTGCCCGATCAGGTCCGCGTCATCGGCTATGACGATTTGCCGATCGCACAACAGACCGTGCCCCGTCTGACCACAGTGCGACAGGATTTTGCCGGCGGTGCGGCGCATCTGGTCGATCTGCTGTTGCGCCGGATCGCGGGCGAAGACCCCGGATCGATTGTCATGAAGCCCGACCTGGTCACGCGACTTTCGACTTAGGGTCAGGACCTGTTAAATTCGCGATCGTGATGGCATCCAGAAGGGGTGATATGCAAGGAGAGGGCGTGAAAGCGTGGCCCTTGCCACGGTGAGCGTTCTCGACGCGGCAGATCGCCCTTATGG
>JAYUQI010000150.1:0-9694 GCA_043756805.1 Sphingomonas sp. | reverse complement strand
TGATCGACGCGATCCCCGCGCTTGCTGCCGGGTGCGCGGTCATCGTCAAACCCTCCGAAATCACGCCGCGCTTCATCGGCCCGCTGATCGCCGCCATCGCCGAAGCCGATGTGCCGCTCGCGATCATCGAGGGCGATGGCAGGACGGGCACAATCCTGACCTATGCTGTCGACTATGTTGCGTTCACGGGATCGGTCACCACAGGCCGCAAAGTCGCTGCAGCGGCCGCAGATGCGTTCATTCCCGCCAGCCTCGAACTCGGCGGCAAGGATCCGATGATAATCCTTGCCAGCGCGGACCCCGTCAAAGCCGCCGCAACCGCGCTGCGCGCTTCGGTCGTCAACACAGGGCAAGCGTGCCAGTCGATCGAGCGCGTTTATGTCGCACGCGAGATCGCCGAACGCTTTCTTGCGGCACTCGTCGATGCAGCAAACGCCGTCCGCCTGAATTATCCCGACATCGACAAGGGCGATATCGGCCCCTTCATCTTTGCGAAGCAGGCCGACATCGTGCAAGCACAGATTGACGATGCGGTTGCCAACGGCGCAACCATAATGACGGGCGGACAGGTCGAAACGCTTGGCGGCGGAAAATACCTCCGCCCGACGGTCATTACCGGCGTCACCCCGTCCATGACGGTCATGCGCGAAGAGACTTTCGGCCCCGTCATCCCCGTCACCATTTTCGACACCGTCGATGACGCCATTGCCCTCGCCAATGACAGCGAATTCGGGCTTTCCGCAGCAGTTATCGGCAACGACGCCGAAGCCGTCGCGGTCCGCCTGCATGCCGGGGCGGTCTCGATCAATGATGGCGCGCTGACATCGATGGTCTGGGAAGCCGAAAAATCGAGCTTTGGCGAGTCTGGCCTCGGCCCCTCGCGGATGGGCGACAGCGGCATCCTGCGCTTTTTCCGGCGACAGGCGCTGATCAAACAATCCGGCCCCGCGCTGCCGATGGCGGCCTATGCCGAATAGGCAATAGGCTAAATCTCTTTCAGTTCCCGGCTCAACTCCTCGACGCTCGGCCCGCTTTCGGCAAGCGCTTCGTTATCCTGCTGCACGCCGCGCAATATCCGGGCGATATAGTCCTTGGTCAGCAGCGCGCGTTCGGCGCCACTCTCGCGGTCAGGCACATAGGTTTCGATGTCGGCACGACTGATCGTGCCTTTCGCATCAAGCAGCCGTTCGACTGTGTCGAGCCGCTCGCGCAACACTGACACTTCGCCCGCAATCGCCATGACAATCGACAGCGTCCGGTCGATAGCGGGATCTTCGAAATAGGCCGGGCGCTTGCCCTTTGCCTTGGCGCCGGCGCGGGCGATGTAATCTATTGCGTCAGTCATTTTAACTCCGTTTACCCTGAGCTTGTCGAAGGGCTGTCCTTCCTTCTTGACCATTCCAAAAAGAAGGACAGGCCTTCGACAAGCTCAGGCTGATCGGCATTTTTAGGCCGATCTCCACGCGCCATAGGCATTCCACACCGCCGCCCGTCCATGATCCTCTTGCCCCAAATCCTGACGCGGGAAGATTGCTTCATCGACCACCGCACGCACGCCGGTCACGAACACATCGGGGAGCCCAGCATCCGTCATGATCGATTTCAGATCAAGCGCGTGCATCGCCGACCAGAAGGGCTCGTTGTTGTTGAACGCGTCCCAATCACGGATGAATTGCTCGTAAAGTGGCATTTCGTCTGTATATTGCGGCTGTTCGAGGTGGAGCATCAGCCCGCCCGGGGCCATGACGCGGACGCCCTCTTTGATCACTTTCGGCAGCGCTTTCCCCGACAATTCATGCAGATACATCGTGGTCTGCACCCAATCGAAATGTCCGTCGGGGAAATCAAGCGCCTCGGCATTCATCTGGACGAATTTCAGATTATACGCCCCCAGCGACTGCGCGCGCGCATGGCCGTACCGTAAGGACGGCGCGGCCGTATCGATCGCAATGACGTCGCAGTCGGGAAAGGCCAGCGCCAGCGGCACGATATTATGGCCGATGGTGCAACCCAGATCGAGAATGCGTTTTGGCGTCCATCCGGGGCGTTCGCGCTTGATCCAGTCAACGAGCGCCTGCCCGCCGCCGTCACTCAAAGCGCCAAGGCCACCGCCCGTCGTCGCGAAAATCCCGCAATCATAATTCGCGCCCGCCGAGACATCGCCGGGCCGTTCCTCGCCATGATAGCTGCCTGGCATGCAGTGAATATCGATCGCCGCCTGATAGCGCGGCACGGCAACGTCCGGGTTGAGCACCAGTGTCTCACGCCCCTCATTATATTGCCGCGCGCGGGCATCGAGCTCATCGAGCTGGCGCAACACCATCGAGCGGCCATTCTGCTGGCGCATTTCCATGGAATTGCGCTTCATCGCGGACCAGTACCGATGCCACGGATCGCGGTTCATCGCATGGCGAATTTCGAAGCGGTCGTTCGGTGCGCGGCCATGCTCGGCCTTGAACGCGGGCAGGACGCGATTGTCATACGCCAGCGCGTTGCCCGCGCTGAACCCCGCCAGCGCCTTGTTCAGATTGGCGAGAAAGTTGAACCGCGCCGCCTCGTCATGCTGCACCTCGGGGAACACGCCGTGGCGTTCGACGGCGGTATAAGGGGGCGGGACATCGGTTGCGGTCATATCAATCCGTCCTTGGCAAGTCGTTCCAGCGTTTCAGCCTGCACCAGGTTGAAATGGTCACGGTCGGGCGTTTTGACAACAGCGCCGTCGATCAGGCTGTTGGCGCGCTGGTGCGACGCCGTGGCATAAGTCGCGGCAAAAACTTCGGTCCGTTGCCGCGACAGATAGTTGGTCATCCCCGGTTTGCGCCGTGCCGCGCGCAATGCCGCGATGTCGATGTCGGCAAAAGCCGTAAAGGTCTCGCCCGCGTTGCTTTCGGCGACCACATTGCCTTTCCAGTCGACGACCATCGAATTGCCGTCGGCGCTCGCCAGCGGCAGCGACGTGCCGATGATCCCGGCGGTATTCGCCGAGACCACCCAAGCCATATTCTCAAATGCCCGCGCCCGTTTCGCGATCATCTTGTTGGTGTGGACCGGCGATCCGATTTCGGACGAGGAATGCACGAACACTTCCGCCCCGCGCAGCGCATGGGCGCGGGCAATTTCGGGGTAGAGAATTTCCTCCGACGCAATCGCCGCCAGATTGCCGATATCGGTTTTTGCGACCGGAAACACGCCGTCGATCCCGTAAATGTCGAGATATTTGTCCCACACGTCATGCGGCGTCGGGGCATACATCGAATTCAACCGGCGATAGCGCAGCACGACATCGCCCGACGGCGCGATCACAAAGCTCGTCTGGAAATAGAGACCGGGGAAGTGCGCGTCGGTCTCATAGGCATTGCCAGCGAGGTACAGCGCCTGATCCTGCGCCACCGTGCCCAGCGCTGCATATTCCGCGCCGTCGACTGCCCACGCCGCTTGCGTGGCGAAGTCCGGAATCGAAATCCGCCCCGGATAGCTCGTAAACAAATATTCGGGCAGCACGACCAGGCGCACCGGCGATCCCCCATATTGTTCGATGAACAGCGTCGCGGCGCGCATCTTGGTGGCGACCTCGCTGATGTGCGCAATCATCTGCGCGCGCGGGTCGGCTGCGATCTCGACGGATCGCGCGGTCAGCTGCAATGCCAGGGCGGCATAAGGCGTCACAGGCCAAGCGCTCCCGGATTCATCAACCCGGCCGGATCGACATTGGCCTTCACCGCTTCAAGGATCGCCCAGCCGCGCGGATCGCTGCGGTTCTTGATCGGATAAGTGCGGCCAAGCTGGAAATGGATGCCATCCATTTGTCCGAAAACCGCGACCACATCCATCCGAAGTTTCTCGACCAAGGCCCGCGCTTCGTCATTGCGCGGATGCACTGGCAGTTTGGCAAAATGCGCATCCTCGATAAACCGGCTGTGAATATCCCATTGCTCGTCAGGCCAGTAGAAACAGGGCTCGATCAGGAACCCCGTCGATCCCACAAGCAGGAACATATAGCCCGCGCCGACACCAAGCCGGTCCATGTCGGCAGCATTCGCTTCAAACAAGGCGGTCAACGCTTCGATGGTCTCAAGCGCTTTCGAATGCTTGACGATGCCGTGGATCGGTGCCCAGCGCTCGCCTTGCGGCCCTGCCATCGAATTGGGCGGGGGAAACGGATTGGCGCGCAGGATTTTGGGAATCGTATTTTCGACGATCCGGCCGCCATGCGCTGTCACAATCGCCTCGATTGCTTTCATGTCGGCATCGACGGCGCTCTGGTGACGCCCTTCGCAGATCAAATGGATCGAGAATTTACAGTCGTCGAGGAAGCCACGCCCCGCGGCGACGACTTTTACGCCTTCCTTGATGCCTTTCCAGAATCCGCCCTGCGACGTCATCATCCCGACAAGCGATTTGGCATCGCTGACGAGACTGTCGCGCTTCATCCGCTGCGCTTGCAGGAAGGGGTCGAAACCGAATGCTTCGGCCGCGAGCCCGCGTCGCCCGATCTCGCTCATCGCCGCGCAATATTGCGCCGGTGCATCGAAGGCGAAACTGCCATAGGCAAACGCGACGCCATCATGGACGAGTGGCAGGGTGATGGTCGCCTTGACGCCGAATGCGCCCGCATCCGCGCCGAACAACCCCGTCAGATCGGGACCAAAGGGCCGGATGAAGTCGCTCCCTGTCCGCATGACCGTCCCGTCGGCCAACACGACGTCAGCGCAGATCACGCTGGGCGCAATCGTTCCGTCTCGCCCACCCCAGAACAGCCCGTTCTGGCTCATCCCGCCGCCGACGCTGGCATAGAGACCCGACAATGTCCCCCATAAGGGCGTCCGCAATCCACTGGGATGTAGCGCTTCATACAGCGCATGCCAGGTGCAGCCCGCTTCGACCGTCACCGTCATGTCGGTTTCGTTGATGCTCAGGATACGCTGCATCCGCCCCATATCGACGATCAGCGCGCCGGCTTCGGGCGCGACATAGCCCCTGGTATAGCTCATCCCCCCGCCGCGCGGGATGATGGATATGCCCTCGCCCGTCGCCGCCGCAACCCCGCGTGACAGTTCCTCGGTCGATCCGGGGCGGAACACCGCCAAGGGTGCAGGCCCCTTCGTGAAAACATCCTGCGCGTAAAAGGCACAGGTCACTGCATCGGTGATCAGCGCATCGGCCGACACCGCAGCGGCAATCGCCGCCAGCGGATCAGATGGCGGCTTCAGCAGGCTTGCCATAGGTTTCCATTTCCGAAAGTTCGGGCGAAAGTTCGGGATAACGCCCCAGCAATAACAGCAACGCGCCGCCCGCGATGAACAAAACCGCCGCCACGCTCAGCATCGGATCATAGCTCCCGGCCCGATCACGGACGATACCATAGATCAGCGGCGAGACCGCCGAGAAAAATCCGAAAGGCATATAGAGCATGCCATAGATCCGCCCGAAATGCGCCATGCCGAAATAGCGCGCGGCAAGGAACGCAATCAAATCGCTTTCTGCCCCTGCGGCAAAGCCGAGCAAAAACGCCGCGACCGAAATCCACAGTACATCGCTGCTCGTTCCCATCAATAGGACACAGGCAATTGCGGGCAGGCAGAGCACGGGAAACCCGACCGCCGGACCCCAGATACGGTCGAGCAGGAAACCCACGCCGATGCGCCCGACCAGCAGACCAAGCCCGACAATGCCCATCATCCCGGCGGCGGCTGGCAGGGTAAACCCGTGATCCATGACAATCGGGATCATGTGAATATGCGCGCCGCCATAGGCAGTCGCGATCAGGAGTATCGAAACCCACAGCGTCCAGAATTGCCGCGTCTTGATGGCGGCACCGAATGTCAGGCCCGCCACCTTGCCATCCGCCGTCATCAGCGCGACCGGGCGTTCGTCGGGTCGCGGTTCGCGAAACAGCAGCAGACAGACCGGCAAAGCCACCAACAATGGCAACAGCGCGACAATCGGAAACATCGCGCGCCAGCCGTGATTCGCAATCGCCCACACCGCCAGATTGGGCACGATCAGCGCCGCCACACTCGTACCGATCAGCATGATACCCAGAGCAAGCCCGCGGTTCCTGACGAACCACATGCTGATTGCGCGGCTCCAGGTAACCGGCGTCGATCCGATCCCGACGAGTCCGATCAGAAACCACAGCGCATAATAGCCCGCCAGCGACGGCGGCGTGAAATACATCGCCGCAAACGCGACGGTGAAACCCACAAGCGACAACAGGGCAACGCGGCGCACGCCATATTTGTCCGAGAGCCAGCCAATAACCGGCGCCATCAGCGACGCCGTAATGCCGAAGACGGTAATCCCGGCGCTGATCTCGCCCCGGTTCCAGCCGAATTCATCCTGCAGCGGCTTGAACAAGGCACCCAAGACATTGAAGGGCAGCGGCGACGCGCCGCACATCACGCCCAGAAAAGCGGCAATGAGAACTTTCCAACCCTTGCCGAACTCGCTCAACCGCCGCGCCTTTCCCTAGAACTTGTGCTTAGCGCGCACGATCCACTGTGCGGGCGTGTTCAGATATGTATAGTTTGCCAGTGTCGATTGCGCATAGCTCTTGTCGAAACAATTGCTGCATTCCGCCGACAAGGTCCAGCGATCATCCGACCCTTTGAGTGCCAGCCCAGCATTGACAATCCATGCTGGTGCACTGTTTGATCCGGTGATCAGCGTGCCCGCGCTGAGATTGGCCGGAAATGTCCCATTCGTGCCAGTCACCGATCCACCATAGATGGTCAGGTTGTTCGTGCCGACTTCCTGACGGCCGCGATAGCTGGCGTTGACGGAAGGGGTCAGCGACAGACCACCGCCGAATTGCGCCTTGTAGCTCGCCCCGAGCGCAACCGTATAATCGGGCGTGCGCACCGGCGTTGCGATATTGCCCTTGGGATCGACGATACCCGCCGCACAGGCCGCCGTTGCCGGCCCGCCCGCGATGTTGCCCGCCGCCAAGGCCGCGCGACACGCCGCCGCCTGCGCCGCCACCGATTGGATGCCATAAATATCGACCACCGGCACACTCGCGTTCAGCCGGTACTCGTCATCCTGATAACCGACATTGGCAAACAAGTTTAGGCCATCGACCGGGTTGAAGATGAATTCCGCCTCGATCCCCTTGTTGCGATAATCGGCGAAATTGCGTGTCAGGAAGGTAATGGCCCCCGATGGCGCCACCAATGCCGACGGTGTCTGCAAATCCGTCACGTCCATGAAAAAGGCTGTGATGTTGGCGCGGACGCGACGATCAAACAAATCTGCCTTGACCCCTGCTTCATAGGACCAGACTTTTTCCGGACCGAAGGGGAGCAACTGGCTCGAGACTGTATTCCGCGCGTTCCACCCGCCCGATTTGAACCCACGTGTCGCGCTGGCAAAAATCAGGAAATCGTCGTTCGGCTTGACGTTGATCGCAAAACGCGGCGTCCACAATTTTGCGGTTTGCACGGTCGGAATGCGCACGCCCGACGGTGCAACCAAATTCACATTGCCGAGGCACGTCGCCGGCAGGACACCGCCCAGATTACACGCCGCGCGATTGTCGCGAATATCGAACGTCTTGCGCTCGTCAGTGTAACGGATGCCGGCGGTAAGCGTCACCGGCCCGATATTCACATCACCCTGAAAATAAGCGGCCAGTGCCCGCGCCTTATTGGTCAGCGTCCGGTCTGCAAGGAGCAAACCAAACCCGCCCGGCACGACTGAAAAAGGCGGAAAGGGAAGCGTGTTCAACGAAAACGCATCAGCAAAATCGGTTTTGTTATTTTCATCCAGATAATAACCCCCGACAACATAGGTCAACAGGCCGCCCGCCGCCTCTCCGTTCAGCTTCACTTCCTGTGAAAACTGTGTGTGGTAGCTGTCGTTGATAATCGTAAAGCCCCCGCGCGGAAATCCACGGACGGGCGGATTGGGCGTGGTGATGCTCGGCCCGCCGCGACCATCGAAAAAATCGAGCGCAAACTGCTGGCGCAGCGCGATATAACCCGTGATCAGGGATACCGTCGTCTTTTCGCCAATGTCCCCTTCAAGTGTCGAGGTTATCAAATCGCTGCTGGTCTGGTTTCCCTGTCCGTAACGCGCCTTTCGCCCGGTAATGTTGAGCGACGCAAACGGAGACGGCGAAAGCGTGGTGCCGTTCTTCAAGCCTCCGGTTGCAAAACGCCCGCCGCATTGTGTCGGCGCGACCGGATTGCAATCGAAGTTCAGGATATTCTCGCCATTGGACACAATGTGGGCATAGGCCGCATTCCAGCGAACATCGGGCGCAAGATCGCCACGAACCGCCAGTCGGGCACCCCAGCCATCATCATCGTTCATCCGTTCGCCGGTCGTAACATTCCTGACATAGCCTTTGTCATCCTGCCAATACCCCGACGCTTTGATCGCAAGGCCAGGTGCCAATGGCAGGTCGATCGACCCGCGCGCCAGTTTCTTGTTATAGCTGCCATAGCCGATTTCGGCATAACCGCTCACTGTATCGCCGGGCTTGCGCATGATCACGCTGATCGCGCCGCCCGTCGTGTTGCGCCCGAACAACGTGCCCTGTGGCCCGCGCAGAACTTCGACGCGTTCGACATCGAACAGCGACAGATTATTGGCATTCTGGCGGCTGATATAAATATCGTCGACGTAAGTGCCGACCGGCGGATCGAAGGTTGCAATCGATTCGGAATTGCCAAGCCCGCGCAGATAATAGGCATTGGCCGAACCAGTTCCCGTATTATTCTGTGCGACGAGATTTGGCACATATTGGGCAAGCTGCAAGGCATTGTTGGCCCCCTGCGCTTCGATCTGCGCCGACGAGAAAGCCGAAATCGCAATCGGCACGTCCTGCACGCTTTGCGCGCGGCGCTGGGCGGTCACGACAATGTCGCTGATGCCCCGCTCGTCCTCTTCTGCCGGTGCGGTTGTCTGTGCTCGTAATGGCATGGTGGACATCAGCAAAAACAACGCAGTGCCAGCTTTGAATGACGTCAACATCATCGGATGATCTCCCTGTCTGGCAATTTGTCATTGCCCTTGCCCTGCATCATTTTATGGTTTGTCCGGACAACTTTTCACGGCTAAGCGATGCTGTCAAGCGGCCATTCGGGAACGAAACGATATGAATGTTGCGGCATTGGCCTATCCGACGCTCGTTTATGTCCATCTGCTGCTGTTCGTTCTGTGGCTGGGCGCAGACGTTGGCGTGTTCCTGCTGGGCCAGCATTTCAGGAAGCGGACGATGTATACGCTCGACCAGCGGATCGCGTTGCTCAAGTTGCTTGTGATTGTCGATCTGACCCCGCGCGCCGCCTGGGCACTGATGGTGCCGATGTCGCTGACCCTCTCTTATGCCGGGAGCTGGTGGGATGTGCCCATAGCGATTGTCTGGCTCACCTGGGCCATTTCGGCCTTCTGGCTGTGGCTCGTTTTCGATGCGCATGCTCATGACATGACCCCGCGCGCGGCGCGCAATCGCCGGTGGGAGGGGTGGCTGCGCTACGCCCTGTGCGCGGGCTTTCTGGGACTCGGCGGCGCGTCGGTGCTGACGGGCCATCCCATCGCAGTGCCATGGCTTGCTTGGAAAGCATTGCTCTTCGGATTCATCTTCGCCGCCGCAATCATGATCGACGTCAGCTTCAAGCCGGTCGGCCCCCTGCTCGGCAAGCTCCTGTCCGACGGATCAAGCAACGCGACCGAACTGCCGCTGCTCCGC
>JAYUQI010000149.1:0-3492 GCA_043756805.1 Sphingomonas sp. | reverse complement strand
CAAGCAGGAAGCGCTGACTATTCAGGCGCAAGGCTTGAAAAAAGCGCAGATCATCCGCGCCGATGCGGATGCCTCGGCGGCGGGTGTTTATGCCGGTGCGTTCGGGAAGGATGCGGATTTCTATGATTTCTACCGTGCGATGCAAAGCTATGAACATACGTTCGGCGTCAATGGCACGACCGCGACGGGCCAATCGTCCATCATCCTGTCGCCGAACAATGATTATCTGCGCGAGTTCAGGGGCCGACGCTAAAAGAGGCTGATGTTAACCGGGGTCATTCAAACCCCGTTCAGCCGCCCGAAAGCATTGCGGGCATGACAAGTTGATTTTTGAAGAGGATATGCATCCGTGCGTTACGCCTATGCGATTACCACTGCGCTCCTGATCGGCGGCACTGCTGCGACGATGGCGTTCCAATCGCCGTCCAATGCGCAGGTTGCGCAGAACGAGCCCGGTACAATCTCTGTTGCCGGTGCGCCAAAACCGGGCGCGCCCTTGAGCTTTGCCGATCTTGCGGCGAAGTTGCAGCCTGCGGTCGTCAACATCTCGACCAAGAATCAGGTCGAGGTTCCGCAAAACCCGTTTGCAGGCACGCCATTTGGCGACCTGTTTGGTGGTGGGCAGGGACAGCAAGGCGGCGGCAGCAACAATGGCCGCCCCGTGACGCGTGAAGCGACCTCGCTCGGTTCGGGATTCATCATTTCCGAAGATGGCTACATCGTTACCAACAGTCATGTCGTGTCGGGCGGACGTCCGGGCAATCCCGCCGTCGGCCAGATCACGGTCATCATGCCTGATCGCAAGGAATATGCTGCCAAGCTGGTCGGCCGCGATGCGTCTTCCGATCTTGCGGTGCTGAAGATCGAAGCCCGTGGGCTGCCCTTCGTCAAGTTCGGTGATTCGCAGCAGACGCGTGTCGGCGACTGGGTTGTTGCCATCGGCAATCCATACGGCCTCGGCGGATCGGTGACAGCGGGGATCGTTTCGGCGCTTCACCGCAATATCGGTTCGGGTCCGTATGACCGCTATATCCAGACTGATGCGGCGATCAATCAGGGCAATTCGGGCGGCCCGATGTTCGATTTGAACGTCAATGTTATCGGCATCAATTCGGCGATCTTCTCGCCGACCGGCGGTAATGTCGGTATTGGTTTTGCCATTCCTGCCGAACTCGCCAAGCCGATTGTCGATACATTGCGCGGCGGCGCACGGGTGAAGCGTGGGTATCTCGGCGTGCAAATCCAGCCGCTTGATGCTGATTCCGCCGAAGCGCTCGGGCTGGCCAAGAATCGTGGCGAACTTGTCGGTCGTGTCGAACCCGGACAGGGTGCAGCAAAGGCCGGTATCCAGCAGGGCGACGTGATTACGAAGGTCAATGGCCGCGAAGTGACGCCGGACGAGACATTGTCTTACATCGTGGCGCGGCTGCCCATCGGCTCGCGGGTGCCTATCGAACTGTTCCGTGCGGGCAAGCGGATGACAGTCACTGCCGTGCTTGCAGAACGCCCCACCGAGGAACAGCTGGCGAGCATTATCGGCAATGATAACGCCGGTGGTCTTGGCAACGAAGATGCGACGTCGACCGGCAATGCGGCGCGCGAGGCATTGGGTCTCGCTGTGCAGGGACTGACACCCGACATCGCCCGGTCGCTGAATGTGCCTGCGGGGACACGCGGCGTCGTGATTGGTGCCGTCGATCCGTCAAGCGATGCGGCAGGCAAAGGCGTTCAGCGCGGCGATGTGATTGTATCGGTCAATCAGCAGCCTGTGGCGACCGCAGCCGACCTGACATCGGCGGTAGCAGCGGCGCGCTCGGCAGGGCGGGGAAGCGTTCTTGTCTTTGTTCAGCGCGGACCGGGTCGTGCTGTGCCAGTGCCGCTCAAGCTGAAGGCCAAGTAACCGCGAACCTGCCCTTTCAGGGCGGGCCATCTTGCGCTAGGCAAATCCACAACGTGGAGGGTTAGCGTATGGCAGATGATCTTGATCTTGGCGGTATCTACATTGGTACGGCAGCAGACGGCACACGCCAGTCGATCAACCTGAAGCGCGCCAACCGCCACGGCCTGATCGCGGGCGCAACGGGGACCGGCAAGACCGTGACCTTGCAAGGGATTGTCGAAGGCTTTTCGGCCAACGGTGTGCCGTGCTTCGTGGCCGATGTGAAAGGTGACTTGTCAGGTCTTGCGATGGCCGGATCGCCGACCGGCAAGCTGCACGAAATCTTTGCCGCGCGCGCCGCAGAAATCGGCCAGGGCGACTGGGCTTACAAGGATTGCCCCACGCAATTCTGGGACCTCTTTGGCGAAAGCGGCCACCCGATTCGCACGACGGTATCCGAAATGGGGCCGTTGCTGCTCGGGCGGCTGATGGACTTGAACGAGGTTCAGGAAGGCGTCCTGACCATCGCGTTTCATGTCGCGGACAAGGACGGTTTGCTGCTGCTCGACCTTGACGATTTGCAGGCGATGCTCGTCAGTTGTGCCGAGCGCGCGGACGAACTGACCGTCGCTTATGGCAATATCTCGAAACAGTCGGTCGGCACGATCCAGCGCTCATTGCTGCAGCTGCGCAGTCAGGGCGGCGAGCATTTCTTTGGCGAACCAGCACTCGACATGATGGATTTCATCAAATGCGATGATGGCGGGCGCGGCGTGGTCAATATCCTGGCTGCCGACAAGCTGATGGTATCGCCCAAGCTCTATTCGACCTTCCTGCTGTGGCTGCTCAGCGAGTTGTTTGAAAATCTTCCTGAAATCGGCGATCCCGAAAAGCCCATCCTCTGCTTCTTCTTCGACGAAGCGCATTTGCTGTTCAATGATGCGCCGAAGGCGCTGATCGAAAAGGTCGAACAGGTCGTCCGCCTGATCCGCTCCAAAGGCGTCGGCATCTATTTCATTACGCAGAACCCCATCGACATTCCCGACACTGTCGCGGGTCAGCTTAACAACCGCGTTCAGCATAAACTCAATGCTTTCACGCCGCGCGATCAGGCCGCCGTAAAGGCTGCCGCGGAGACGTTCCGCGCCAATCCCGGCGTTGACGTCGCCACGGTAATCACCGAATTGAAAATCGGCGAGGCGCTGGTATCGACGTTGCAAGCCGATGGCGCGCCAACCCCGGTCGAGCGCACGCTGATTAAAGCGCCGTCATCGCGCGTTGGCCCGCTCGATGCCAAGGAACGCGGCGTGATGATCGCAACCGATGCCATCGGCGACAAATATGATGTCCTGATTGACCGCGAATCCGCTGAGGAAATTCTCGCGGCGAAATCGGGCGAAGCGTCGGCCGCAGCGGCGGAAGCCAAAGCCGAAGGCGATGCCGCCAAGGCGGCGGCCGTGCAGGCCAAGCTGGATGCGCAAACAGCCAAAGCGACAGCACACCGACAAACCGATTGCGGGTCTACTCAAGGATCTCAAACAACGTGGCCTGCTCGATTCAACGTTGGTGGTGTGGGGCGGGGAATTTGGTCGTCAACCAACGGCAGAATACGG
>JAYUQI010000148.1:0-3518 GCA_043756805.1 Sphingomonas sp. | reverse complement strand
TGAAGCATATCATTGCGGCGGACTCTTCGATTTCGCCAAGCCGGCCCATTGGTATCTTTGATCGCATGTAGTCGACTTGGCTTTGCGGAAGCTGGGCGAGTATCGGGCTCTCAAACGTCGCCGGGGTAATGGCGTTGACGATGATGCCGCGACCGGCGGCTTCCTTTCCCAAACTTTTGGTCATGCCAATCACTGCGGCTTTCGACGCTGAATAAGCCGACGCATTTGGGTTCCCTTCCTTGCCGGCGACTGACGAAACATTGACGATCCGACCATAGCCAGCCGCAAGCATCAGCGGCACAATGGCGCGATTGCAGTAGAAGACGCCGTTGAGATTGACATCGATGACACGAAGCCAGCTCTCCGTCGGAAATTCGTGGAGCGGCACCGTCGCACCGGTGATTCCGGCAGAGCATATAAGAATGTCGATCCGGCCTAGTGCGGCATGACTTGCAGCTGCGGCCTGCGCAACAGCCGCTTCGCTGGTCACGTCAAGCGCTTCGACATGATGAGCGCCGATGTCGCTTCGCACGCGCTCGAGCGCGTCGGCATCATGATCCCATAGCGCAACGCGACCGCCTTCCGTCAGAATTCGCGCGGCAACGGCACGCCCCAAACCAGACGCGCCGCCAGTGATGACCGCTGCACGGCCGGCAAAACGGCCCTCGAAATTTGCAGGCATGCGTTTCTCCTACTGTTCGTAAGGGCGATAAAGCGGAATGTCGGGATTGAGTTCGACTCCGAAACCCGGCTTGTCGAGCATGCTTGCCTTCATGCGGCCATGGATCGGGACCGGCTCCCCAAGAAGCTGGGGGGCGAACATCGGCACGACCTCGCTTGCCGTGGGATGCATCATCAGGAACTCGGCGAACGGCGCGTTGTGGCGGGTGATGACAAAGTGATAGCTGTAAACGCTCGAACCATGCGGCACGACCATTTTGCCATGGGCGTCGGCAAATGCGGATATTTTCAACAGCTCGGTAAGGCCACCGCACCAGCCAATGTCAGGCTGCAGAATATCGCACGCTCCCATTTCGACAAGCATCCGAAAACCCCAGCGCGTTGCTTCGTGCTCGCCCGACGTGACGAGCAAACCGGCTGGTGCTTGAGCGCGCAGGTCGCGATACGCCCAATAGTCGTCGGGATTGAGAGGCTCTTCAATCCATTTCAGCCCGCATTCGTTCCAAGCCCGGGTGGCCAGCGCCATTGCGGCGTTCAACTCAAGGCTCATCCAGCAATCGAGCATAAGCCAGAAGTCAGGGCCGACGCTCGATCGCATAGCCGCGAGCTCACCGATGGCGTGATCGATCCATTCGGGTCCGTCCGCGGCGGCATGACGGAGTGGCATTTTGCCGCCGATAAACCCCATCGTCTTTGCCAGATCAGGCCGGGCTCCCGTCGCGTAGAACTGAAGCTCATCGCGCACCGCCCCGCCAATCAAATTGTAGACTGGCTCACCCCGCAATTTGCCAATCAAATCCCAAAGCGCAAGATCGACCCCCGAAATCGCGTTGAGCACGAGCCCTTTTCGACCATAGAACTGGGACGCGAAATACATCTGGTCCCAAATCTTCTCATATTCGGCCGGGTCGCGACCCACGACAAAGCGCGCCAGGTGTTTTTCCACGATGTAGCAGGCGGGCTCTCCCCCGGTCGTCACCGAAAAGCCCGTCGTTCCGTCCTCCGCCTCGATTACGACGACAAGTGTGCCGAGAACGTTCAGGCCAAAGCTCTGACGACTTTCGCGATAATCAGGGTAACGGCTCATTGGCGTCGCGATGCGATCATCGATCCAGTGACCAGCGCTTTGGTCATGATAGTCGGCACCGCCGCCCCGCATCACAAACGCGCGAACATATTTAATTCTGGAAAGCGGCAAAGCCCGACCCCACAAACAAAAAGTTTTTTATCAGTGAAATACTGCTAGAGTGCGAATCTATGGGCGTCAAGGAACACAAGCGGTCTTGACAGCAGGTGGAGGAACTTATGCTACTCGAAGGGAAAGTGGTCCTCGTGACAGGTGCTTCGGCCGGGATTGGTCAGGCAACAGCAGTGGCAGCAGCCCGGGAGGGCGCTGATATTGCCATCAACTACATCGGCGACGATGCCGCAGCAGAGCGGACCATCGTGGCCGTAAAAGCTTTTGGCCGTCGCGCTGTCGGCTTCAAGGGGGACGTCGCCGATCTCGAAACAGCAAAGGCATTTGTGACAGGCGCCGCCGACGCTTTGGGACCAGTTGACGTTTTCGTCAGCAATGCGGGCATCTGCCCGTTTCATGCTTTTCTCGACATGCCGGTTGAGCTCTTCGAGCGCACGATGCGCGTGAACCTTCACGGTGCTTATTACATGGTGCAAGCGGCCGCCAATCAGATGGTCGACACACGCAAGGGGGGCGCAATCATTGCCGTTTCGTCGGTGTCGGCGCTGGTCGGCGGTGAGTATCAGACGCATTATACACCAACGAAGGCGGGCGTGCATTCGCTCATGCAGTCGGCGTCGATTGCACTCGGCCGCCACGGCATCCGGTGTAATTCGGTCATGCCCGGCGCGATCCTGACTGATATCAACCGGGAGGACTTAAGCGATCCGGTCAAGCGCGAGCGACTGGAAGCGCGCATTCCGCTCGGTCGGTTGGGCAACCCGACTGACATCGCGGACCCAATCGTCTTTTTGGCTTCGGATCTTGCGCGGTATGTTACGGGTGCAGCGTTGCTGGTTGATGGCGGCCTCTTTGTGAACCTTCAATAGATTTGCGCTTTCGCTGGCGATCAGGCGCGTGTGTCTGCCGCGATGATCTCCGCTGACATTTCGCGCGCTGCTTTCAGCATTTCCGAAATGACTGTTTTCTCTGTGACGAGCGGCGTCTTCAAATGCATAAAGGGGACCGCAAGCGCGGCTGCCGCTCGGTCACTACGCAGGATCGGCACGGTCAAATCGGTAAGGCCGTCAACAAAACCACTCAGTCGCATAGCGTAGCCTTGCTCGCGCACTTCCTCGGCCGTGTGGCGAAAGCGCGTCATCTCGCGACTGGTCGGTCGCGGCTGAATGAGGTTTTCCCACTGTTCGCGGACGTCTGCTGGTTGAAATGCGTAAAGAACAATTCCCGATGTCGCGAGGTGCAGCGGCCTGCGATAGCCAACGCGCACAGAATGCCCCAAATGCCCCGGCGACTCCATTCGCGCGACGACGACCATTTCACCCACCGAGTGAAATGCAATGTGGCAAGCCTGGCCAACCAGCAAAGACAATTCGCGCATTCGCGGCAATGCGATTTCGATCAGCCCTCGCGTCGGTGGTCGTTGCAGACCCAGCTGAAACAAACGGGCGGTAAGCGAAAAGCCATCTCGCCCTTGCGCAACGAAGCCACGCTGCTCAAGAACTTGAACCATGCGGAACATTTCACCAGTTGAACGACCGAGGCGCTGCACGATCTGACTTAAAGTGAGCGGACGATCTTCGTGCGCGAGCAACTCGAGAACGTCCAACCCCTTTTCAAGCGCTGGCGCACGATATTGTCT
>JAYUQI010000147.1:0-3520 GCA_043756805.1 Sphingomonas sp. | reverse complement strand
TTATGATCATGGCGACCACATCCCTGGTGGGCCGCCGGGCAGTCCGGATGAAGATGGCGACCGTTTTGTCGAAATCTGGAACCTGGTTTTCATGCAATATGACCAGCGCGGGCCGGATGACCGGATTTCGCTGCCCAAACCGAGCATCGATACCGGCATGGGGCTCGAGCGGATCGCCGCTGTCATGCAAGGCGTCCATGACAATTACGACACCGACACGTTCAAGGCGCTGATCCTCGAAAGCGGCGAGCTGACCAAAACCGCGACGACGGGCGATAATCAAGCGAGCCACCGAGTCATCGCCGATCACCTTCGGACGTCCGGGTTCCTGATCGCCGATGGCGTGCTGCCGTCGAACGAGGGGCGGGGATATGTTCTGCGCCGGATCATGCGGCGGGCGATGCGGCACGCGCATATCTTGGGCGCGAAGGATCCGCTGATGCACCGGCTCGTGCCGTCGCTGGTGGCCGAAATGGGCGGGGCGTTTCCCGAATTGATCCGCGCGCAGGCAGCGGTTGAGGCGACATTGCTTCAGGAGGAAACGCAGTTCCGGCGGACGTTGCAAAATGGGTTGAAATTGCTCGATGAAGCAACAGCGGGGATGGCGGCGGGCGCGACCTTGCCGGGCGATGTCGCGTTCAAGCTCTATGACACTTATGGTTTTCCCTATGACCTGACCGAGGATGCTTTGCGCACGCAGGGGCTGGCCATCGACCGTGCCGGTTTCGATGACGGGATGGCGCGGCAAAAAGCGATGGCGCGCGCGGCGTGGAAGGGTTCGGGGGCGAAGGCATCTGACGACGTCTGGTTCGACATTGCGGAAGAATTCGGAGGCACCGAATTCATCGGATATGACGCGTTGCAAGGGGACGGACAAGTCGTCGCCATTATCAAAGAAGGCGAGAGAGTTCAGTTCGTTGAACCGAACGACACTGCTTACTTTGTGACCAATCAGACTCCCTTTTATGCCGAAAGTGGCGGTCAAATTGGTGACGAAGGGATGTTCAGGGGGATCGGTGAGGCCGAGGGCCAAGTATTGAGGACGGACAAGCCGCTCGGTCGTCTTCACGCGCACTACGCCACTATTGATGGTGGTCGGTTGTCAGTCGGCGACACTATTTTCTTGAGCGTCTTCCCTGAACCTCGCGCTAAACTTCGCGCGAACCACTCCGCCACCCATCTCCTCCACGCGGCGCTGCGCAATCGTCTCGGCACACATGTCACGCAAAAGGGCAGCCTCGTTGCGCCCGACCGGCTGCGCTTCGATTTTTCGCATGGGGCTTCGCTTTCTCCAGACGACATTGCGGCCATCGAGATCGAAGTGAACGCCGAAATCCGTGGCAATCAGACCGTGACAACGCGGTTGATGACGCCCGACGATGCCGTCGCGGCAGGGGCACTCGCGCTGTTCGGCGAGAAATATGGTGACGAAGTCCGTGTGCTCAGCATGGGGCCGAAAGCCGATGCGGGGCATTATTCAGTCGAGCTCTGCGGTGGCACGCATGTAAAGGCGCTGGGTGACATTGCGCTGTTCAAGATCGTCTCCGAAGGCGCGGTGGCGAGCGGCATCCGGCGCGTTGAAGCGATGACCGGCGAGGCGGCACGGCTATGGCTGACCGACCGCGAGGATAAGCTGAAGAGCATTGCAGCATCTCTGAAAGCAAATCCCGACGAAGCACCCGCGCGGGTGGCGGCGCTTGCGGACACCGTGAAGCGACTTGAAAAGGAACTTGCCGAGGCGAAGAAGGCAGCGGCGCTGGGTGGTGGCGCAGCAGCAGCGGAGCCCGAGGATGTCGGCGGCGTTAAATTCTTGGCTCAAACTTATGAGGGACTCGATCCAAAGGAACTTCGGGGTCTCGCCAACGAAGCAAGAATGCGGATCGAGTCCGGCATTATTTTTCTTGCTACCAACAATGGTACGGCAAACACTTATTTGACTGCCGTGACGTCGGATTTGACCGACCGTTTTGATGCAACGCCGCTCATAAGAATTGCGGTCGAAGCAGGCGAGGGCAAAGGCGGCGGCGGTCGACCGGATATGGCGCAGGGCGGCGGGCCGGGCGGCAACGAATTGGTAAAGCGCGCTGAAGACGCCGTAAGAAGTGCGATAGCGTCAGCTTGATTTCAGCTTCGGCACAGTATCGAGCACCCCCGCGCGCTTGATCTCCGCGCGCAATTCGTCGCGCTTCTGGTGGATCGATGCGATCACCGGGCCCATGGCAACGCCGAGATCAACCAGCACCGCTTCGGATAATTGCAGCGACGACTCGAGCGTCTCGGGCACCGCATCGCTTACCCCCGCGCGGTAGAGCGCTGCTGCATGATCGGTATCACGGGCGCGGGCGATGATTGTCAGATCAGGAAATCGGTCACGCAATTTGCGGGTAAGCCGCAATATCTGGACGGGATCATCCATTGTGAACACAACCGCCGATGCCGTCTCGACACCCAGATGCTCGAGCGTGTCCATCCGCCCCGCATCCCCGAACCGCACAGGACGCTCCATCCGCCGCGCCGCAGTGACCGCATCGACATTCGCTTCGACCGCGATCCACGGGCGGCGATGCACGTCGAGCATATCCGCCACCATGACGCCAACGCGGCCGAAGCCGACGATGATCGTGCGCGGTGTGGCGCTGTCGGGTTCATCAGCGGGTCGCACTTCGCGCATTTCGATACGCCGCGCAAAGTCGTGGCCTATGCGGGCAAGCAGCGGCGTTATCGTGAGGCCAATTGCAGTGACCACTTGCCAGAACGCGGCATCACTCGCCCCGATCAGTCCGGCGCTTGCGCCGGCGGCGAGCACGATCAAGGTGGTTTCGGACGGGCTCGCCATCAACACGCCGGTTTCGGCGGCAACGCCGGTTCGCACGCCACCGATGCGCAGCAACGTCGTTGTCACGACAGCTTTGATGACGACGACCCCGACGACAGCGGCAATCAACGCTTGCCAGTTTGCGGCGATCATCGCCAGGTCGAGGCTCATGCCGACACTGATCAGGAACACGCCGAGTGCGAGCCCTTTGAGTGGTGCGGTGACGCTTTCGACTTCATCGGCATAATCGGTTTCGGCGATCAATAGGCCAGCAACGAGCGCGCCGACGATCGGCGACAGGCCGACGGCAGTCGTCGCCACGCTGGCGAGGATGACCACCAACAGGCTGGCTGACAGGAAAAGCTCGGGACTTTTGGTGCGCGCCGCCTGTGAAAAAAGCACAGGGAGCGTGAATCTGCCAACGACCAGCATCGCCGCAACCGTGGCGATCCCCAAAAATGCTACCGATAGGAACGGACCAAGTCCGCCGCCAACGCCGACCGCACCGAGAACGAAGATGATCGGAACGAGCGCCAGATCCTCGAACAGCAGCATGGCGAAGGCGAGACGGCCGACAGCGCTCGATGTTCCCGCGATCGGGATGACCAGCGCGGTCGACGATAGCGCGAGCGCCAAGCCTAAACCAAGCGCCGCGCCACTGCTGCGGCCGAGCAGCATCAGCGAACCGGCGATGAGCAACGCTGA
>JAYUQI010000146.1:0-3546 GCA_043756805.1 Sphingomonas sp. | reverse complement strand
GTCACATCGTCATTGGCAATCGGCGGGATATTCTGGACGCGCCAGATAAATGTCGCCGAAACCGTAACGCCGCTGGGATCGGTTGCAAACACCGTGACCGGATAATTGCCATCACCCGCCGGACCGCCATTTGACGATCCCGCAACCAAAGTGCCCGTAATCAGGCCTGTCGCTGGATCAATCGAAAGCCCTGGCGGCAAGCCCGTCGCCGCAAAGCCCAAGGCGTCGCCATCAAGGTCGCTGAACGCAGGGCCCGTCGGCACCGAAATCGTCGAAACATCGGGATCGCTCTGGTCGCCGAGCCCCGTCGTCGTCGGCGCATCGTTGATCGGGCGCACGGCAATCGAAACCGTCGCGGTCGATGTCCCGCCTTCGCTGTCGGTGATCGAATAGATGATCGTATCGCTGCCGTTGAAATTGGCATCGGGAACATAGTTCAGCGATCCGTCGGGATTGATCGTCACCGTCCCGTTGCCCGCGCTGGCCGTCGTCACACGCAGCGGATCGCCATCGGGATCGCGGTCGTTGGCGAGCACATCGATGCGCAGCGGCGTGTCTTCATTCCCGCTCGCGGTGTCGTTCGCCGCCACTGGTGCAGGGTTGGTGACAGTCCATGTGAACGTCTGGCTGACCAAGCCGCCTTTGCCATCGCTCGCGGTCACGGTCACTGAATACACGCCGCCCGAGGCCTGGCTCGCGCTGCGGTTGATCGTGCCACTGATCACGCCCGTCGCCGCATTGATCGCCAGACCCGCCGGCAGACCCGTGGCGCCAAACGTCAGGGTATCCCCATCGGGATCGCTGAACGCGCTCGCGACCGGCAGGCTGATCACCTGACCGTCCAGATTGGTCTGGCTGGCCAGCGGCGTCGCTACCGGCGTATCGTTGACCGCGCCGACCGTCACGGTGACCGTCGCGGTCGATGTTCCGCCCTGCCCGTCGCTGATCACATAAGTGATCGTATCGGTGCCGTTGAAATTGGCCGTGGGCGTATAGGTCAGCACCCCGCCCGCGCCGATCGTCACAGTGCCATTGGGCGCCGTCGCCGACGTCACGGTCAGCGGATCGCCATCGGGATCGCTGTCGTTGGCCAGCACAGCAATCGTCACCGGCGTGTCTTCGTTGGTCGAGGCGCTGTCGTTCGCCGCCGTCGGCCCGGGATTGGTGACAGTCCAGACAAAGCTGCTGGTCACCGTGCCGCCGTTGCCGTCGCTGGCCGTAACCGCGACTGTATAAACGCCACCCGCAACCTGGCTCGCCGAGCGGTCAATCGTCCCGCTGATCACGCCCGTCGTCGCATTGATCGTCAGCCCCGCCGGCAGTCCCGTCGCGCTATAGGTCAGCGTATCACCATCAACATCGCTGAACGCGCCGGCAACCGCGACCGAAACGACCGCCGCGTCGACATTGGCACGCGGCGCAATCGTCGTCGCAACCGGCGCATCGTTGACCGCCGTGACCGTTACGGTGACGATAGCATTGGCAAAGCCGCCCTGCCCGTCGCTGATCCGGTAGCTGATCGTGTCAGTGCCGTTGAAATTGGCATTGGGCACATAGCGCAGCGTGCCGTCCGCATTGATCGTAACGACGCCATTGGCGGCGCTCGCCGAAACCACCGTCAGCGGATCGCCATCGGGATCGCTGTCGTTGCCCAGCACATTAAGGCTCGCAATCGGCGTATCTTCGGCCGTTGTCGCTATATTGTTCACGGCAACGGGTGCAGGATTGGTCACCGTCCACGCAAAGCTCTGCGTCGCGGATAAGCCACCGGCATCTGTCGCTGTGACCACCACTGTATAGACGCCGCCGCCGATCTGGCTTGCCGAGCGGTCAATCGTCCCGCTGATCACGCCTGTCGTCGCATTGATCGTCAGCCCCGCCGGCAACCCCGTCTCCGAATAGGTCAGCGTCGCATCATCGACATCGGCAAATGCGCCAGCGGTCGCCAGCGAAATGCCGCTCGCCGCATCCACATTCGTCTGCGCGGGCAAACTGCCCACCGGCACCGGCGCATCGTTCACGGCACCGACAGTGACGATGACTCTGGCCGTCGCTGTCCCGCCCTGCCCGTCGCTGATCGTATAGGTGATTGTATCGGTGCCGTTGAAATTCGTATTCGGCGTATATTTCAATGTGCCGTCGGGATTGATAACGACTGTTCCGTTCACTGCACTCGCCGTTGTCACGGTCAGCGGATCGCCGTCGGGGTCGCTATCGTTGCCGAGCACATTGATGCTGGCAATTGCGGTATCTTGGGTCGTCGAGGCGGTATTGTCCGTCGCCACGGGTCCCGGATTGGTCACGGTCCAGTTGAACGCTTGCGTCGTCGTCAATCCACCCGCGTCCCGCGCCGTCACGACGATGGCATAAAGCCCGCCACCAGTCTGGCTCGCCGAACGGTCAATCGTCCCGCTGATCACGCCCGTCGTCGTGTTGATCGACAGGCCCGCAGGAAGCCCCGTCGCCGAATAGGTCAGTGTCGCGTTGTCGACATCGGTGAAGCCACCCGCAGTCGCGACCGAAATCCCCGATGCCGCATCGAGGTTCACTTGTGATGGCAATGTGCCAACGCGCGTGGGTGCATCGTTCACGGCGGCAATGGTGACTGTCACAGTCGCCGTCGACGTTCCGCCCTGTCCATCGCTGATCGTATAGGTAATCGTGTCGGTGCCGTTGAAATTCAGCTTCGGCGTGTAGGTCAGGACGCCACCCGCACCAATCGTCACCGTGCCATTGGGCGCGCTCGCCGCTGTGACTGACAGCGGATCGCCGTCGGGGTCGCTGTCATTGGCAAGGACCGGAATCGCGACGGCGGTATCTTCGTTGGTCGACGCGGTATCATTGGTCGCAACCGGCGGCGGATTGGTTACCGTCCAGCCAAATGCCTGCGTCGCCGTCAGCCCGCCCGCGTCGCGCGCCGTGACCACGACCGAATAGGCACCACCGCCGACCTGGCTCGCCGAGCGGTCAATCGTCCCGCTGATCACGCCGGTCGTGGTGTTGATCGTCAGACCCGCAGGCAAGCCTGCTGCGCTATAGGTCAGTGTGGCATTGTCGATGTCGGTAAAATTGCCGGCGGTCGCCACCGAAATACCGCTGGCCGCATCGACATTGACGCGCGACGGCAGGCTGCCGACCGGCGTCGGCGCATCGTTGACGGCTGTCACGGAGATCGTGGCCGTGGCCGTGGCCGTGTTGCCGCGCGCGTCGGCGATTGTGTATGTGAACGCCTGCAAATTCGCGCCGTTGACGTCTGGATTGGGCGTGAAAGTAAACGCGCCTGTTGTCGCATTGGTGATCGTAAGCGTGCCCGATGGCAGCACAATCGGTGTGCCGACCGTAAAGGCAACACCATTTACGCGCGTAATCGTCAGCGCGTCACCGCGCGGATCGGCATCGGCGCCGGAACCATTGTTGGCAAACAGATTGCCGGTCAGCGTTGTATCTTCGATTGCCGTCAGCGCGTCGTTTTGCGCGACCGGCGGCGCGTCGAAAACGACGCCAAGTTCAAAACCATCCGCGCCTGCTGGACCCGCCGTATTCTGC
>JAYUQI010000145.1:0-3550 GCA_043756805.1 Sphingomonas sp. | reverse complement strand
TTGATCACTATTTCGATCCGGCCGCTACGCCGACGCCACCGAATATCATTGCTGGAACCAATGCGGCGGGCCAGATCGACTATAACGCGCCTATCGTCGCTGCGTTTTTCAATCCGGCAAACACTGGACAGAAGGCCACCACCAATTTCGTTAAAGTGCTCGCCGACCGCTTCCCGCTGGGGTCGGGGTTCGTAACATTAGAGGCCTTTGACATTGGCGGAAACCTGCTGGGCACGATCAGTGCGCCCGATACCGGTCCGATTGGAACCGGCGCTTCGCTAAATCTTTCCTTGAGTGGGATCCATTCGGTCCGCTTCTTCTCAAATAATCGGACAGTTGGATTCGACAATTTCGAATTTGGTGATTTAACGGTCGGGGGCGCTGTTCCGGAACCAGCGACATGGACGATGTTGATCGCTGGCTTCGGAACGGTCGGCTTCGCAATGCGTCGCCGCCGCGGTCGTGGGAGCTTGACCGCGGCTTGACGACTGACGGGCACCTGACCGCCACGCGCATCGAAACAGATAGTGTCGGGCCTATCGACGTCCCCACATCCGCCTATTGGGGGGCACAGACCCAGCGCAGCATCGAGAATTTCCCCTTTGGCGCGCGCGAGCGGATGCCGGTCGAAATCATCCATGCGCTTGCTGTCGTGAAACAGGCAGCGGCACGGGTGAACCAGGAGCATGGGCTGGACGCGAAAATTGCCGACGCCATTGAAGCGGCGGCGGGCGCGGTCGCATCGGGGCAGCATGACGACCAGTTCCCACTGGTCATCTGGCAAACCGGCAGCGGCACGCAGACGAACATGAACGTCAACGAAGTGATTGCGGGGCTCGCCAACGAAGCGCTGGCGGGCACGCGGGGCGGAAAAGTGCCGGTGCATCCCAATGATCATGTCAACATGTCGCAGTCGTCGAACGACAGTTTCCCGACCGCGCTGCACATCGCGGTCATGCTTGCAGTTCATAAACGACTGCTCGGTGCAATTGACATCCTGCGCGAGAGCCTGTCGGTCAAAGCGCTCGACTGGCGCGACATCGTCAAAATCGGGCGGACGCATTTGCAGGATGCGACGCCGCTCACGCTCGGGCAGGAGTTTTCGGGCTATGTCGCACAGCTTGTCGCGGGCAAGTCACGGATCGACGCGGCCATCGGTGACTGCCTAGAACTGGCGCAAGGCGGAACAGCGGTCGGGACTGGTCTGAACGCGCCTGATGGTTTTGCCGCCGATATGGCCACCGAAATATCGGCGCTGACGCAACTTCCCTTCCGGCCCGCGCCGAACCCGTTTGCTGCGCTCGCCGCGAACGATGCGCTGGTCCAGCTATCTGGCGCACTCAACACGCTCGCCGTCGCGCTGACCAAGATCGCCAACGACATTCGCTTGCTTGGCAGCGGCCCGCGCGCCGGGATTGGCGAGCTCAACTTGCCCGAAAACGAGCCGGGCAGCTCGATCATGCCGGGCAAGGTCAATCCGACGCAATGCGAAATGATGACGATGGTCTGTGCGCAGGTGATCGGCAATCACATGGCCATCACGGTGGGCGGGATGCAGGGGCACCTGGAGCTGAATGTGTTCAAGCCGATGATCGGCGCGAATGTATTGCGCTCGATTGACCTGCTGAGCACCGCCATGATCAGTTTTGCCGAACGCTGCATCGACGGGCTCGAGCCCAACCGGGAACGGATTGCCGAACTGGTCGACCGCTCGCTGATGCTCGTGACGGCGCTCGCGCCTGAGATCGGCTATGACAAGGCGGCGCAAATCGCCAAGCATGCGCACCATGCCAACCTCACGCTCAGGCAGGCCGCACTTGCGCTAAATTTTGTCGATGCGGAAACATTTGATCGTCTCGTGAGTCCTTCGGCAATGATTGGTAAAGGAACATCGGCATGATTGGAAAACTTATCGGCGCGCTCGTCGGGCGCGAAATTGACCGGCGTGATGGTAGCGGCGGTGTGAAGGGCATGGTGCTGGGCACAGTCGCTGTTGGTGCCCTGCGGCGATTGGGGCCGTTCGGACTGGTGCTCGGCGGTGCCTATGTCGGCAAGAAGCTGCTTGATCGCTACCGCAGTGAGTCCGACACGACCGTCACCCGTTGATCGCGACGCGGCGGGTTGACGCCTCACGTTGACGCGCCCGTCGCGTCACGGCAAGAGCGGCCATGCCCACAAGTTTCCCGCTTGCCCGCCGTGGCCTCTTGTTCGTTCTGTCATCGCCGTCGGGTGCAGGTAAATCGACGATTGCCAGGAAGTTACTTGCGTCGGACACTGGCCTCGAAATGTCGGTTTCGGCGACCACGCGCCCGATGCGGCCCGGCGAGGTTGACGGCAAGGATTATCATTTCGTCGACTTGGAGCGGTTTCGGGCGATGGTCGCGGCGGGTGAGTTTCTTGAATGGGCGCATGTCTTTGGCCACCGTTATGGCACGCCGCACGCGCCTGTTGATGCGATCCTGTCGCGCGGTCGCGATGTGCTGTTCGACATTGACTGGCAGGGCGCGCAGCAGCTGTATCAGCAAGCCGGTGGTGACGTTGTCCGCGTTTTCATCCTGCCGCCGTCGATGGAGGAACTTCACCGTCGCCTTGCCGGTCGCGCAACCGACAGCGCCGAAGTGGTGGAAGCGCGCATGAGCCGCGCGGGGTCCGAAATCGCGCATTGGGACGGCTATGATTATGTGCTGGTCAACGATGATGTTGACCGGTGCTTCGAAGAAGTGAGAACGATCCTCGCCGCCGAACGGTTGAAGCGCAGCCGCCAGACCAGCCTGATCGGCTTCATCCGCGGGCTGACTCGGCCTTCATAGCAGCGTCAGGAAACGTGCGGCGTTCAGGAAATCAGCTCGTCGCGCGGCCCGCGCATCGGTGGCCATCCAGTCTTCGCCCCACAATTCTGCCTGCCATAGCTCATCGAGATGGCACGCATCGAATGCCGCATCGGGCGTGATCGCGCTCTCGGCCAGCATCAGCGCCGCCACCAGCGACCCCCCAATCGTGACCAGCGGAGACAGCGCGGTGCGGTGAAAATCATCATAGGCCGTCACAGCAGCCCCCAAGCGGCGCACGGTTTCGGGCGGCTGCAGCTGGTGAATGATCCCCGATGTCACGGTGAATGCGATATCGAATCGTGTGCGCGCCCAATCGAGCAGCGGATCCCAGACTTCTGCCTCACGCGCTGCGAGTTCAGGCGGGTTTTCGGCGCGGTAACAGAGCAGATCGGTCTCACCATAGACCGCCAGCGTTTCGGCGGAGGGTGCGCGCTCGCTGGCTGAATTGGCCAAACCCGTCAGCGGCATTTCGTGTGGTTTGATTTCGTCGCCGACCGCGCGCCATTCGTCGGCGACCGCCTCGGCGAGTTGCTGCGTCGGTAGTTGAAGCGTCATCCGACCCGGCGTTTTGACGAGGCGATTGTCGAGCAGGATTGTGCCGTTTTCGATGGTAACGGATTTCCAGAAGCGTTTCACTTTGGCGTCCGCCACCGCTTTGCCAACAAGACCGGGATCACCAGCACATCCACCGCGGCAATCAACAGCAACAGCCCGCCGAT
>JAYUQI010000144.1:0-3570 GCA_043756805.1 Sphingomonas sp. | reverse complement strand
AGAAGTAGCGCGCCCAGCGAGTACGTCAGCGGCGACGCCGTCACGCCGTGGTAGACGGCGAGCCATGCGTCCTTGCCGCGCGCCTTGCCGCCGACGTTCACGACGCGGCTGTCCTTCGTGTCGATCATTACGTCATCAACGGGTCGAAAACCTACATCACCAATGGCCAGAATGCCGACTTGATCCTCGTCTGCTGCAAGACCGACACCGAGGTCGAGCCCGCTTGGAAAGGTGTGTCGATCATTCTCGTTGAGGCCGACCGCGACGGTTTCAAGCGCGGGCGCAATCTCGACAAGATCGGGATGGACGCCGCCGATACGAGCGAGTTGTTTTTCGAAGACGTCCGCGTGCCGATGACAAATTGCCTCGGCGAGGAAGGCAAGGGGTTCATCTATCTGATGAGCGAATTGCCGCAAGAACGCCTCTCGATCGCGATCAGCGCGCAAGCATCCGCGCAAAAAGCCTATGATGAAACCGTTGCTTTTGTCCGCGAGCGCAAGGCTTTCGGCAAGCCCGTCATCGATTTTCAGAACACGCGCTTCACGCTCGCCGATCTCAAGTCAAAATTGCAAGTCGGCTGGGCGCATCTCGACTGGGCCATCGCGCGGCATTTGAAGAAAGAATTGACCGCCGAAGAAGGCGCGGCGGCCAAGCTGTGGCACACCGAATTTCAGTGGGAGGTCATGGACAAGTGCCTCCAGCTTCACGGTGGTGCGGGTTATATGAACGAATATCCCATCGCCAAAATGTGGCGCGGCGCGCGCGTGACGCGGATTTTCGGCGGCACGAACGAGATCATGAAGGAACTGATCGGGCGGAAACTTTAGTTGCATTCAGAGCCAAGTTAAACTAAGTCTACTAGACTAAGTTTGGTATAAGTGATGCAAACAGTCAACATTCATGAAGCGAAAACGCACCTTTCGAAGCTGCTTGTGCAAGTCGAGGCAGGTCAATCATTCGTGATTGCCAAAGCGGGCAAGCCCATTGCGCAGGTGATTCCACTCTCGGACCAGGGCCAGCCGAAAAAGCGTCGGCTGGGCATGCTCGCGGATCAGTTCAAGGTTCCGGACGACATCAAGACGCCATACAAGGACGAGATCGAAGAGATGTTCTACGGGAAGCCAGATAAGTTCGCATGAAGTTTTTGCTCGACACGCATATCATGCTGTGGACAGTTTTCGAACCACATCGCCTGCCACCCGCCATCGTTGACGAGATTGCCGACGCTAGCAATATTTTGCTGTTCAGTGTGGTGAGCATTTGGGAAGTTGCCATCAAGCAGGGCCGCAATCATCCGGATTTTGCTTTGGAAGCGGATCGGTTGCGTTCAGCCCTGTTGGAGGAGGGGTATATTGAACTGCCGGTTTTCGGTGAGCACGCGCTGTGCGTTCGCAGCTTGCCACCGATTCATCGTGACCCCTTTGATCGTCTGCTCATTGCGCAGGCATCGGTTGAAGGTGCGACGATCATGACCGCTGATGCGATCGTTGCCGAATATCCTGTCCCTGTTCGGCGGGTCAAACCACGCTAATGCGCACCCACTCCGTCGAATCCGCGCGCCCGGTCCGCAGCGCATTTGCCGGTTCGCTTACGTCCTCATAACCGATCGCCATACCGCAAAAAAGCATCCGCTCCTCAGGCGAGGTCAAAAACTCGCGAACCGTGTCGGGATAGACGGCCCAGCATTCCTGCGCGCAGGTTGCCAGCCCGGCTTCCACTGCGAGCAGCATGAAGGTTTGCAGAAACATGCCGAGGTCTGACCACTGGGGCGGGCCCATGCGTTTGTCGACGGTCATGAACAGCGCAACGGGTGCGCCAAAAAATGCGAAATTGCGCGCGAACCACATGCGCCGCGCCATCTTGTCGTCGCGAGGAATGCCGATTCGCTCATACATCGCCTCGCCCACGGCAAAGCGGCGGTCGCGATAGGGGCTGAGAAGTTCTTTCGGATAAATATCATATTCAGGCGTTTCGGGACCACCGCCGAGTTTCGCCATCATCGTCTGCTTCAACCGGTTCATCGCGTCGCCAGCGACGATGTCGACATGCCAGGGTTGGAGATTGCCGCCCGACGGCGCGCGCGATGCCTCGACCACGAGTCGCTGGACGAGATCAAGATCAACCGGCGTGTCGAGAAACCCGCGCACTGATCGTCTTGCCGCTACGGCCTGCGAAACTTCCATGACAAACTCCAAAATCTGCCTTGCCTCGCAAAGCCGAACGCGCAATTGAGGTGGCCAAGTTTACGTTCACGTCAAAGGAAAGCAAATGGCAGAAGCCTATATCGTCGACGCGGTCCGGACCGCAGGCGGCAAACGCGGTGGCAAGCTCGCCGGATGGCACCCCGTCGATATGGCAGCCTCCGTGCTCGACGCGATTGTTGCGCGGACCGGTATCGATGGGGCAGCGGTCGAAGATGTCATCATGGGTTGCGTGATGCAGGGCGGGCAGCAAGCCGGCCAGGTTGGCCGCAATGCCGTGCTCGCCGCGCGCCACTTGCCCGACAGCGTCCCTGCGGTCTCGATCGACCGGCAGTGCGGATCGTCGCAGCAATCAATGCAGTTCGCTGCGCAGGCTGTCATGTCGGGAACGCAGGACATCGTCATTGCGGCAGGCGTCGAAAGCATGACGCGCGTCCCGATGGGCTCGACGATGATGCTCCACATGAAAGAGGGGCTGGGCAATTACAAGTCACCGCGCCTCGAGGAAAAATATCCCGGCATCATGTTCAGCCAATTTACGGGCGCGGAGATGATGGTCAAAAAACATGGCTTCACGCGCGAAATGCTTGATGCCTTCGCGCTCGAATCGCATCGCCGCGCGGCGGCTGCAACACATGCAGGTGCGTTTGACAATGAAATCATCGCGCTTGAGGTTGAAACGGCGGACGGCACCGATACACACCGGACCGATGAAGGCATCCGCTATGATGCCTCGGCGGAAAGCCTTGCTGCGGTCAAGCTGCTGCAGGACGGCGGCAGCATCACGGCTGCCAACGCGAGCCAGATTTGCGACGGCGCATCCGCCGTCATGATCGTGAGCGAAGCCGCGCTGAAAGCGCATGGCCTGACGCCGCTGGCGCGCATCCACAATCTGACTGTCACGGGCGGCGATCCCGTCATCATGCTTGAAGAACCCCTGTTCGCGACCGATCGTGCGTTGAAGCGCGCTGGCATGAAAATCAGCGACATCGACTTGTATGAAGTCAACGAAGCGTTCGCGCCGGTGCCGATGGCGTGGATGAAGCATGTCGGCGGTGACCCGGCGAAACTCAACGTCAATGGCGGCGCGATTGCGCTCGGCCATCCGCTCGGCGCATCGGGCACGAAACTGATGGCAACGCTTCTGAATGCGCTCATAGCACGCGGCGGCCGTTATGGTCTGCAGACGATGTGCGAGGGCGGCGGCATTGCCAACGTGACGATTATTGAACGGCTTTAACTGATCTACCGTAGTCCTGAGCCTGTCGAAGGGCAGTTGATGCGAACCGTCCTTCGACAGGCTCAGGACTACGGCGCAACGGAGAACTCACTATGAACCTCGACTCAACCATCTCAGCCGTCATCACTG
>JAYUQI010000143.1:0-10081 GCA_043756805.1 Sphingomonas sp. | reverse complement strand
GCGAAGGCGGGAATCCAACGCCTGAGGCTCGACATTATGCGTTGGATTCCCGCCTTCGCGGGAATGACGATGTTGGTGTTCGCACTTCTTTGCGCCCTCCCCGCATCCGCCCAAACCTTCCCCAAGCTCGCCGGCGAGCCCGTGGTCGATGCCGCGAACCTGCTCGACCCCGCGCAGGAAGCGGCGCTCAATGCCAAGTTGAAGGGCATTCAGGCGACCAGCGGACATCAGGTGGCCGTCGCGACGATCCCCGACCTCGAAGGGCGCGACATTGCCGATTATGGCTATCGTCTTGGCCGTGCCTGGGGCCTTGGCAGCAAGGAAAAGGATAACGGCGTTGTCCTGATCGTGGCACCCAACGAGCGGCGGACGCGGATCGAAGTGGGTTATGGGCTCGAGCCGATCCTGACCGATGCCTATTCGAGCGTCATCGTTAATATGGTCATGATCCCGCAGTTCAAGGCGGGGGACTATCCCGCCGGCATCGACGCCGGTGTTGATGCCATCGCGCAGCAAATCCAGCTGCCACCCGAACAAGCCGCTGCGCGCGCTGCCGAAGCGCAGGCGCAGGCACGGTCGCGCCAATCCGGCAGTGGCGGAATGCCGGGCGCATTGATATTCTGGATTTTTGTTGGATTGTTTGTGGTCCTGCCGCTGCTGGGCCGCCTTGGCGGGCGACGGCACCGGGGTGGACGTGGCAGCGGGATTGGCGAAGTGATCCTGTGGACCGCAATCAATGCGGCGGTGAACAGTCGCAACAATGATGGCGGCGGTTGGGGCGGCGGCGGCGGTTTCGGCGGTGGCGGCTTTTCGGGAGGCGGTGGCGGCTTTGGCGGCGGCGGCGCGTCGGGGGGATGGTGATGCATATCGAGGCCGGTGATCATGTCCGCCTGAGCGAGGCGGTGCGCACGGCCGAAGAAGGCACGGCGGGCGAGATCGTCACGATCATCGCCGACCGGTCAGACGCTTATCATGATGTCGGGCTGCATTATGCGATTCTCGCCATGCTGCTGGTGCCGGTTTTGTTTGCCGCGTTTCCGGCATGGCCCGATGCGATCCTGCACCTGATCACGAGCGGCTGGGGCGAGCGCGAAATGCCCGCGCTTTATGTGCTGATCTTTTTCCTGATGGCGCTCGTCTTTCTGATCGTGCGCTACACGCTGGCGATCATGCCAGTGCGGCTGGCGCTGACACCCAAAGCGACGCGGCGGCGGCGGGTGCGGCGGCGGGCGATCGACCTGTTCAAGGTCGGCACCGAAAAGCGCACCACCGGGCGCACGGGCATCCTCATCTACCTGTCGATGGGCGAGCATATGGCCGAAATCGTGGCCGACGAAGCGATCTATACGCGCGTCGCCGATACCGAATGGGGGAACGCGATGGCGGCCATGATCGAACAGGTTGCGGCAGGCCGCGTGACCGACGGCATGATTGCAGCAGTGGAAAAGGTCGGTGTGATCCTGTCGGGGCATCTCCCGCGTGATGCGGGGGACAGGAATGAGCTGCCCGATCGGGTTATCGAGCTTTGAGTTTGGATATTTCCAATACCGCCTTCCCTGAGCCTGTCGAAGGGCTGTCCTTACTTGGCGATGGCCGAAAGAAAGGACAAGGCTTCGACAAGCTCAGCCCGAACGGAGTTATTTGTGAGTCACACTGACGAAGAGGTCGTCTGGCAGGGCAAATATATCACGACCAAGCGACGCGGGCCGTGGGAATATGTGAGCCGGTCGCGGGGGATCGGTGCCGCCGTGATCCTTGCCATTGAAGACGGGGATGTCCTGCTCGTCGAGCAATATCGCGTGCCGTTGCAGGCGCGATGTTTGGAACTTCCGGCGGGACTGGTCGGCGACGAAACCGAAGGCGAGGATGTTGCGACGTCGGCGGCACGCGAGCTTGAGGAAGAAACCGGATACCGGCCCGAGCGGATCGAGATCATCGGCACTTTCGCCTCGTCGCCCGGGATGGTCAGCGAGACGTTCACGCTGGTCCGCGCGCACGGCCTGGCGCGGGTTGGCGATGGTGGTGGTGTGCCGGGCGAGGATATTGTTGTGCACCGCGTTGCGGTGGCGGATGTGGCGGATTTTATTGCTGTAAAGCGCAGCGAAGGCGTCGTGATCGATGTGAAAATGCTGGCGCTGTTGCAATTTGTGTGATTTGTGTTATAACGCTCGTATGAACATGCCACTCAAAGTCATCAAGATCGGAAATTCGATGGGGGTCGTCTTGCCAAAGGAGTTGTTGAAAAAGCTTGGTGCCGAAGCAGGAGACTATGTTGCGGCAACGACGACTGGCAACGGCATCGAGTTGACGCCGCATCGCCCCGATTTCGAGGCACAGATGGCGGTTGCGCGCGACGTGATGGAGCGCCGTAAACTGGCGCTGCGCGAACTCGCGAAGTAATTTCGATGACGGACTGGATTTGGGTCGCGACTGATGTCGCGCTTGCCGCGCATCGCGAACAATTGGCCGAACATGGTGGCGGGCAGGGCGTCCGCGACGAGCGGCTGCTCGACAGCGCCATGGCACGCGCGCCGAATCTGGCAGCTTACGGCGAGCCGGATGCAGCGGCACTCGCGGCAACTTATGCTTATGGGATTGCTCGAAATCACCCGTTTGTGGATGGCAACAAGCGGACGGCGGTGGTGGTCAGTGAAACTTTTCTGGTGCTCAATGGCTACGCGTTGAATGCTACCGATGCCGAGCTGGTGGTCGCGTTTCTCGCCCTCGCATCAGGCGACCTGAGCGAAGAGGAACTTGCCGATTGGTTCCGGACGCGGTTGGTCAAACCTTAGTGTGATGACCACCGTAGTCCTGAGCCTGTCGAAGGACGGTTGACGCGTCTAACCGTGCTTCGACAAGCTCAGCACTGCGGGCGCACACCTTAGTGCACGAACCTTGCCACCACGTCCCGATACGACCGCGAGACTTTAACTTGCGCGCCTGAATCGAGGACGAGAAAGCATTCGCCATTGGTGTGCGGCTTGACCTGTTTGACGAGGTCGAGGTTGACGATGGTCGAGCGGTGGATGCGCTGGAAACGGCGCGGGTCGAGGCGGCGTTCGAGATCCTTCATCGTTTCGCGCAGGATCAGCGTGTTGTCGCCGGTATAGATGCACATGTAATCGCCCGCCGCATCGATGCGCTCGATCGTGTCGACGTCGACGCGGAAAATCTGGCCGCGATCCTTGATGTTGATCAGTTTTTCGAAGCGATTGGCCGCCAGCGTGTCCGCGCCGTCCGAAATTTCTTCGGCGGCTTCGGGGGCATGTTCGGTCAGCGCTTCCATCAGGCGCACCGATTCCTCGGCCCCCTTCTTTTCCGACAGGCGCGTGCGGACCCGGTCGAGCGTATCGGCAAGGCGCTGTTCGTCGACCGGCTTCATCAGATAATCGGTCGCGTCCGCCTCGAACGCGCGGAGCGCATGGTCGCTGTATGCCGTGACGAACACGAACAGCGGCGGCTCGACTTCCATGAGCCCCGAGACGACCGAAAAGCCGTCAAAGCCCGGCATCTGGATGTCGAGGAAAACAAGATCGGGCTTGTGCGTCTTGATCGCGCGGATCGCCTCTCGCCCGTTCAGGCAGGTATCGATAATTTCGACATCGGCATGCGCGCCGAGCCGGTGTTGCAGCCCCTGAATGGCCAGTTTTTCATCGTCGACGAGAATGGTGCGTATGGTCATGCGGCCTCTTGCATTTGATTTTCGGTCAAAAACGGTATTTCCACCGTGACAACGAACCCACCCCCCGGTTGGTTGCGTGTCTCGAAACGGTGATCCGCGCCGAATGCTTGATTGAGCCGGTCGCGGATGTTGGCAAGGCCAACGCCGGTCGAGTAACTGGGCCGAACGGCGTTGTCATTCAACCCCGGTCCGGTGTCCGACACGGTGATGTGCACCCGGTCGCCGACGAGGCGTGCCGCAACGGCGATGTCGGCGCCTTCCTCCATCGGGGTCACGGCATATTTGACAGCGTTTTCGACCAGCGGCTGAAGGAGAAGCGAGGGCAGGCGCGCCGTTGCGGCAGCAGGATCAAGATCGAAAGATGTGCGCAGGCGATCCTCGAACCGCATTTTTTCGATATCGAGATAGAGTTTCAGTGTTTCGATTTCCTGCTCGAGCGTGACTTGCGTTTCGGACTCATTGACCAGCGTGTAGCGCAGGAATGACGACAGGCGGCTGAGCATCGCGTTGGCGCGGTCGGTTTGCTTCAAGAGCACGAGCGTCGAAATACTGTTCAGCGTGTTGAACAGGAAATGCGGATTGAGCTGGTAACGCAGCATGGCAAGCTGCGCCGATGAGGCCATGGCTTCGAGTTTGAGCAATTGCAGCGTCTGGCGCTCGGCAATCAGGAAGAAGTTGATGCCGTAATAAAGCGCCGACCACGCGCCGAGCAGCAGACCGTTGATGAGGATCGTGCCAAGCACCAGCCCCCCTTCGAACACGCCAGCGCGATTGATCAGCGAAAACACCCAGGCATCGACGATTGAGTAGGCGCTGACCCCGACAGCCACCGTTGCGAGCGTGCCCGTCCAGATCACCAGCGGGCTTTTCAGGATCAGCCAGCGATAGACAGCGGCCATAACGAGCGTGAGCGAATAGCCGGTCGCGGTCGAGACCAGCACGGGGATGAAGAACGAAATCGTCATCCCGTTCGCCACGCCCTGCGCCGCGCGGAGCAGCAGATAACCCGCCCAGCCGCCGGCTTGCAGCATCCAGAAGGCGCGGTTCTTGTCAGCAAAGAAAGTGGCGGGGATGGGTGGTGTGGCGGGCATTGGGGCTTAGCCTAGTCGAATGTGAGCGATGTTCAAACCCATGCCCCGTCATTCCCGCGCAGGCGGGAATGACGAAGAAGGAGTGCATTGACCCTTCCTTGCTTCCACCTATCTTTACAGCGAGGAGAACTGAAATGGCCGACAGCGAAGACCGCCCCCGCGCGAAGTTTCGCAATTTCGAAGAGGGAACGCAGAGCGATTGGTCGATCATTGCCAGCCAATATGGGGGGTTTGCGCAAGGGTTGCCTGATCGCGTGCTGACGCATCTGAAGCTGCTCGATGGCGATTTCGGCGGCTTTCCGATCGACCGGCTCCAGCATTGCCTGCAAACGGCGACGCGCGCGCATCGCGACGGACAGCCCGAAACCTATGTTGTCATGGCGCTGCTGCATGACATTGGCGATACGCTGGGCACCTATAACCATCCCGACATTGGCGCGGCGATGATCAAGCCGTTCGTGACCGAGCAAGAACATTGGATCTGCGCGCAGCACGGGCTTTTCCAGGGCAATTATTATTTCCATTTCGTGGGGATGGACCGCGACGCGCGTGACGTGCACCGCGGCCATGAACATTGGGATGCGTGCGAGCATTTCTGCCGCACTTATGATCAGGCGGCGTTCGATCCTGATTACGACACCGAACCGTTGAGCTTTTTCGAGCCGATGCTGCGCCGCGTCATGGCCAAGCCGCTGCGACCGATGATGACGCTCACCCCCGCCGAATAGCAAAAAGCCGCCGCCCTTTCGGACGACGGCTTTGGTTGCCGGGGCAGTGACTAGAAACCGACGCGTACAGTCGCCTGGAACGTGCGTGGGGCACCAACGCCGAATGTCGGGTTGCCGCCGCCGGGGATCGACGCACCGACAGCAAGGCCGGTCACGTTTGTACCATTGGCCGTTGGCCCCACAATCTGGGTTGAAATGTTGCCAAGATATTTCTCATCGAACACATTGGTCAGGTTGAGCTGAAGATAGGTGTTGGCAAGGCCAAAATCTTTCAAATCAAGCCGCGCATCGAGATCAAGCGTGTTATATCCGGGCACTTTGATGTCATTCGCGTCGGTCGCGAAACGCGAATTGACGTGCTTGTAAACCGCGCCGACCGATGCCGGGCCGTACGTCACCTGCGCCAGATAGCCATATTGCCATTCGGGCGTTTCGGCGAGGCGCTTGCCAGCCGTAAGCGCCGTGACGGTGGCACTCAGCTGGGTGTTACCCTTCACTTCGCTGTCGATATATGATCCGAAACCACGGAAATACAACCAGGGGAATGGCTGGACATCGACGCTGGCTTCGACCCCCTTGATTTCGACATCACCGACGTTGCGGTCAACCGAAATGCCCTGATCCTGATCGAACGAAGTCACGATCCGGTTGCTGAACTTGTTATAGTAACCGTTGATCTGCGCCTGGATCATCCGGCTCGAGTAGCGGACACCGAGATCGAAATTGTCGGTTGTTTCAGGCGATACCGTAACACGCGGCGCACGATAGAGATTGTCCGTACGCGGTGCCGAAAAGCCTTGCGAGAAGTTGCCGAAAATACTGGCTTGGGGCGTAACCTTGAAAATGAACCCCGCGCTCGGCAGCAGTTTATCGAACTTATACTCGGCTTTAAATGGTGCATAGAGCGAGCCCGCAGGGAATGGCGCGACTTGTGTCGGCGGGACAATCGTGAGTGCCGTGACAGGCTGCGTCGTGCACGTGGCAAACCCCGAACCCGTCGTCTGCGTGTAGCAGAAGTTTTCAAGCTCGCGCTTGAAGAACGGCGCACGCAAGCCAAGGTTGATGGTCAAGGCGTCATCAAAGAAACGGCCGCGGTATTCGCCTGAAATCTGGTTCAGCAGCGCAATCGAAAGCCGGTCACGCTGACGCAGCAACGCGCCGTCGGCCGCCAGGACCGGGCGACCGTTCCGGCCGCCAAACACGTTCTCGGGACGACCGACGGCATTCAGATATCCCCATTCCCCGGTCTGACGGTGGCGACCACGGTCAAACGTATAAGCGACACGCACATACTGGTCCTCCATGAAATCCCAACGGAGCGATGCCGTGAGGCCGTAGCGGCGGGTGTTCGTCGTGTTCGGTGTGTAAAAGGCAGTCGTGTCGGGCACGAAATTCGTACGGCCGGCGTTTGGCGCGGCCGGCACAAAAACGCCGCTTACGAAGCTGCCGAAGTTACCGACGTTGCCATCGCCGTTGTAATCGACGCCGCTATCAATGGCTGTCAAATTCGCACCGCGGACAATCGGGCTGTTTTCTGCGATCGTCGAAAAACCGCCACCGTTTGCCAGGACATATTGGAAGCTGGGGTCAACGGTCAGAGTAAGCCCTTCTGCGAGCGTGAACTTCGAGTTGATGCGGATGTTGCCGGTATTCGACGGATTGATCCGCAAACCAAAATAGTTCGTGCAGCTTGTGTCGACCGGACCGGGAATTGCCGTGGACGTCTGCGGCACCGAACCATTGCCCGTATTTTCATTCTGCGGTGTCGCGGCGTTGGGCGTCGCCCGTGCACAAAACGCATTATTGTCATAATCGAAATTGCCATTGTCGGCGAAGTCTGTGCGCGCTTGGGCGAGCGTCAGGTTGCGGTAGAAATTGTTGCGGTTCTGGTTGTAGTGACCTGCGACCGAGATGAAGTCACCGCTGTCGCCAATCGGTTGATAGAGGCGCGCGTTGAACTGCTTCTTGGAGATTTCGCCGGGGCCCTTGAACTTGTCGTAGCGCGTGAGCGATCCGGCAACGAAAATCTTGGTGCCGAACGAGGTCAGGCGACCGGTTTCGAGTTTTGCGAAAACGCGCGTGTAGTCAAAATCACCGACCGACCCCTGCAGCATGGCGCCAGGCTCTTCGGTCGGAACGGATGTGCGATAGTTGACCGTGCCGCCTGCTGCGGATGCTGTTGGCGAATCGATGTCGGTCGTGCCCTGATTGACGTTGACCTGCTCGATGATTTCGGGGTCAAGTTGCTGGTTCGAGAAAATGGCATAGTTGCCGGTATCGTTCAGCGGCAAGCCGTCAAACGTCAGGCTTATGCGCGCGCCGTCAAAACCGCGGATGCGGATGTTGCCGCCCGCTGACCCATAAGGATCGCTGTTTGTAAAGTTCACGCCAGGAACGACATTGATCGTATTGAGGATTGACTGGCCAGCAGCGCGACGCCCGATCAGTTCCTGCGTCAGGACCGTCCGTGCTTTGGGCGAGTCTGGCGCGATCGCGCCATTGATTCCGTCTTGCGTGCGTGATGCGGTGACGACGATTTCCTCTTCGGCGTCGATCGTGCCCGTCGACTGTGCAAACGCGGCACCCGGAAGGATGATGGCCGCAAGAGCGACGCTGGCGAGAAACTGGTTACGCATGGTGTTGAACCCCTCAATGGCAATAGCCCGTCGCGGCGCACTGGCGCGCCGACTCAAGGGGCTCCCTGCGACGCTTATGTTTCGACTCTGTGACTCGGGCAACGAATGGCGTTGATCTAGGGGCAATCGGTTTTGCTGCGTTGCAAAAAAGTCACGGGTGGCGTGCGTTTATTCGTCGCCGTAAAGTGCGACTTCAGCGGCGCTGGTCGAGGAGATGCGCCCGCGATGCATGCCGGGCGTGTTGAAGCTCCAGCCGCCTTCGCCCGAGGGGCTGATCACGATCACGCCGCCCGATCCGCCGAGCGCTTTGACATCGGCCATGACCGTGTCGGCAGCTTTGACGATGTTTTCGCGCGCGAACCGGACGCGCGCGCAGATTTCATGCGCGACGCCTTCGCGAATGAAAAACTCGCCAGCGCCGGTCGCCGAGACAGCGCAGGCGCGGTCGTCTGCATAAGTGCCCGCGCCAATGATGGGACTGTCGCCGATGCGGCCCCAGCGCTTGCCGGTCAGCCCGCCGGTCGAGGTGGCCGCAGCGACATGGCCTTGGGTGTCGACGGCGACCGCGCCGACTGTGCCATATTTCAGGTCGACATCGAACGAAGAGAGTTTGTTCGCTTTCATCTCATCGAGCTGGCGGCGGCGCTCGGGCGTGGCGAAATAGGCGGGGTCAGCTTGTTCGAGGCCCTGTTCGACGGAAAACTGGTCCGCGCCTTCGCGCGACAGCATGACGTGCGGGCTGTGTTCCATGACCGCGCGGGCAAGGCCGATGGGGTTTTTGGTTTTGGTGATTCCAGTGACCGCCCCGGCGCGGCGGTTGCGCCCGTCCATGATCGCGGCATCGAGTTCGTTGGTGCCTTCATAGGTGAATACGGCGCCACGCCCGGCGTTGAAATGCGGATCATCCTCAAGCACGCGGACCGACGCTTCGACCGCGTCGAGCGAACTGCCGCCCTTTTTCAGGATGGCCGACCCGGTTTCGAGCGACAGCGCGAGCGCGGCGCGGATGGCTTTGTCATTTTCAGGGCTGACTCTGGCGCGCTCGATAATGCCGGCGCCGCCATGAATGACAAGCGACCATTTGGGGGCGGGAGCAGCAGCGATCGTCATGACGGCCGCCGCTAACAGGGTCAGTCTCGAAATCATAGGTGCCTCGGGTTCAGTTTCACGATGGCCGCATTCAGCACTGCGGCGAAGCTGACCCAGGCCAGATAGGGCGCGACGAGCCAGCTGGCCGTGACCGAAATCGGGCGCAGGACGACGCAGAGCAGGAGGCATGAGGTCCACAAAAAAACAACTTCGATCAGCGCGAGATCGGGGCGTTTGTATTTGAAGAACAGTGGCGACCACGCGAAGTGCGCAACGAAATTGACGGCGAACAGGATGATGACCGACGTGCGCTGGGCGTCGGTGATCGCGGCGGTATAGGCCATGTAGCCTGACCAGCCGGCAAGGCCGAGAATGATCGTCCATGCCGGGCCAAAGGCCCAATCGGGCGGCTGGAAAACGGGTTTCCTGAGCGCGCGATACCAAGGGCCGATCTCGGTGACCAAACCGCCGACGCCGCCGAGGATGACGGCCCAGAGGATCGCGGCGATGGCGGGCGTGCTGATCATGTTATGTCCCTTAGCGCGTTCGAAGGCCGCAAGGATAGTTTCGTCTTGAAACGCACATTGACGGGGCGTAGCGCAGATCGAAACAGGAGAAACCTCATGATCGTACACGGCAGCACATTATCCCCCTTTGTCCGCAAGGTCATGGTTTTTGCTGCCGAAAAAGGGCTGACCGCCGAGAACAGGATTGCGCCGCCGGGTCCGAAAACGGCCGAGTTCCTTGCGATGAGCCCGTTCGGCAAAATCCCGGCATTCGAGGATGGCGATTACCAGCTGTGCGATTCATCGGCGATCGTGCATTATCTCGAAGCCAAACATCCCGCGCAGGCGC
>JAYUQI010000142.1:0-3602 GCA_043756805.1 Sphingomonas sp. | reverse complement strand
GACTGATCGCTGAAGCTGGGGTCGTAGTGGAACCCGGTAAAGACGCGGGCAAGTCCCGCCACGTCATCGGGCGTGTAGGTTTCGACCAGCTTACCATTTGCGGTCTGCGCGGTGCCGTCGGCGTTCAGCTTAACGAGGCCCAGCGTGAAGAGCTGCATCAATTCGCGCGCATAGTTTTCATCCGGTTGCGACCCCTTTTTCGGGTCGGCCTTCTGATTGTTCAGGAACGTGAGATACACCGCCATCGTACTGTTGGTCGAGATTTTCTCGAGCAGGTCGCGATAGTTGCCGAACGCGCCGTCCCAAAGGATGTCGAGGTACGCGGCAGCTGCGAAATGCGGAAAGCGCGTTTGCGTCAAGCCATTCGCCGAAACCACCAGGAAATCGAGCAGGGCAATACCGACGCGCTGACGAAGCTGGTCGGTTCCCAAAATCACCTGGCGCCAAACGGCAGGGTCAAAGCCCGGACCCCCGAATTTGTTTGTTGCGTCGCCAAATCCCTTGGAAAGCATCCAGTCGTAGAACTTGATCTCCCGCGGCATGCCAAACTGCGTACTGATCCAGCTGTCATAGCCACTGGCCTGAACTGCGCTGATCTCGGCTTTGGTCGCACCCATCGTCGACTGGGCAAGGAACCTTCCGGCCTGACTGCCGGTGGGCGGGGGCGGCGGCGGTGCCGGGGGTGGTGCCGCAGCCGACGGCGAAGTGCCGCTCTCACCACCGCAAGCGGCCAGCGCCAGCGCGGGAACCGTTGCGGTGAAAACGCCTGCAAGCTCTTTCGGAATTAATGGTCGATCGTCGATAATAGTTACGTCGGTTGCATGCTGATCTTCCGTCAGCGACAGCGTGTCATCGCGCACTGTGATCCCCTTTTTTGAAGCGCGTCGGATGGAAGCGCTGTCGTCACAACGCTTAAACGGGCGAAAGTTTCACAAACCTTCGCCGACATTCGTTAACGCATTGTTTTTTTCAGGTAATCCCCTGAGCGCGCAGCGTGTCGCGGAAGCAATGGCGGGAATCGAGGCGCAGGTGCCGGCCTGCTTCCTGCTCAGGCAAAAGGGGAGCGGCAACGCATTGCAATCGGCGATCAGTGTGGCGGTCGCGTGTTCCTGTTTTTGGAAACGGACGACTTCGCGCGAGATCACGCCGCTTACGAAAGCCAGGGTGTCCGCTTCATCGAGACGCCGCGGACCGAGCCTGACGGGATCGTCACCGTCTTCAAGGACATCTACAGCAACAGGTGGGACTTGATCAAGCCGAGCAATGCGGATCTGTGGTCGCGTGCAGGCCTGTCGCGGCCTGAAACCTTTGGGCCCTGATGCCGGATGAACCTACGTCGGGTTTCGACGGTCTCGCAGGGCCGGTCGGATGTCCGGAATATTCGCAAGAGCCGACCGGAAGGTTGTTTAGGTCCAACCAGTCTTTCCACAGCTCAAAGCCTGACGGCGTTCGCTGACTTGGTTAAGGAATACTGGCCTGCAGCGGTCGCACAGTTCGAAGTGCGGCGCGCGGATATTTTAATCAGACCTCCACTTCTGTCGTGCTAGAAGGGAACCGGTCGGGGGTCTGTACATGTTTGAATTCCTTATGTTCGTCGCCATCGTTGTGCTGTTTGCGATGCTGGCGAACATGCGCGGGCGGCTGAAGCGCGCGGAGACGATTATCGAGGAAGCGGCCAAGCGCATCGGCGCGCTTCAGCGCCAGGCGGGGTTGTTGCCGCCCAATCCCGGCGAAAGTTTTGCGCAAGCCGCGACGGCGTCGCCCGTTGCGCCCGAGGCGCCGGCCAGCCCGACTGTGGCGTCCCTAGCCGAGCGCTGGCGCCCGAAGGACATGGCCGGGTCCTCGACTGAAATCCCGGCACCAACGCCTGCCGTCGAGACAACCCCCGTCGTCCTCGAAACAATCCCCGTGCCCTCCACCGCGACCCGCGAGGAACCTTTACGCGCCGCTGCACTCGTCGGCCAGCGTGCCCCAACGCTCGTCGAACTGATACCGCCTGAGCTTCCCGTTGCAGGGTCCGGAGTCACCGAACAGCCGTCAATGCCGGTGGCGGTCAAAGCCGCGCCGGTCGAACCCGAGCGGACCGAGCTTGTCGACGAATCGACTTTGCAAGTCGCGGAGGCCGCTCCGCCGCCATCGCCGCCTCTCCCTCCCCAATCACCACCAGGGCTAGGGCCAGGGCCAGGGCCAGGGCCAGCGCCGCCGCCGCCGCCGGCCGCACCCCCGGTATCGACACCCGACCTTGCGTCACGGTTCGAAAACCTGTTCGGCAAGACTCTGCCGATCTGGGCGGGCGGCATCACGCTCGCGATCGCGGGCGTCCTCATCGTCCGCTACGCGATCGACGCGGGCTTCTTTGCGCGTATCTTCACGCGCGGCGTTCAAGTGATTTCTGGTGGCCTGTTCGGCCTCGGCCTCATTGCGGGGGCGGAGTTCGCTTGGCGCAACGAGGATCGCGTACGCGACGTGCGGGTGCCGCAGGCCTTGTCAGGCGCGGGCATCGCAACCCTCTACGCGGCGATACTGGTGGCGGCAAACGCCTATCAGCTGATTGCGCCGCTGACCGCGTTCATCCTGCTTGCCGCCGTCACGGCGGGTGCGCTGGGTCTGTCACTGCGGTTCGGCGCGCCGAGTGCCCTGCTCGGCCTCGCGGGCGGCCTCGCCGCCCCGGCGCTGGTCGGGTCGGTCGAGCCGAACGTCCCCTTGCTGGCCGTCTACCTCGGCCTCACGATCAGCGGCCTGACCGGCGTGTCGCGTATGCGACGCTGGCCGTGGCTGGCACTGGCGGCACTCGTCGGCGGCGCGGGCTGGAGCTTGTGGATGGTCACGGCCGGCACTGCGCTCGACACATTGGGCACCTTGTCGGTCGGCGGCTTTGTGCTGCTGCTCGCCATTGCGTTGCCGCTGCTTGCCTTCGACGGGCCGCGCGCCTGGCTGCTGCGAAGCGCCTCGGCGATCGTCGGCGCACTGCAACTCGCGCTGCTCGTCGCGCTCGGGGATTTCGCGCCGCTTGACTGGGGTCTGTTCGCCTTGCTTGCGGTTGCCGGGCAGTGGCTGGCGTGGCGCGACAAGGACTATGCGATCGTCCCGACGATCAGCGTCGCGCTGTCGGCGCTGCTGCTTGCGATCTGGCCGACGCCCGATCTCTATTGGTTTACGCTTATCGGCCTTGCGCTTGCCGCCGTCCATGCGCTGCCGCTGCTCATCCGCCTGACAAATGTTCAGCGCGCACTCGAGCTGTGCGGAGTCACGCTGGCGGCACCACTGCTGGTCAAGTGGCACTATGCGGGCCTCCCCGATGCCACGCTCGCGCTGGTCGCGGCGGGCGGCGCGTTGCTCGCAGGTGCAGGTATTGTGCGGCTGTGGCGTGTCGAAGCACGCGATCTCGACGCACGCCTCGCCTGGCTTGCGTCCGTCACGGCGGGCCTACTCGCGCTTTCGCTGGCACTTGTGGGGCCGCTATGGGCAGTACCGCTCGCGATCGGCACGGTCGCCGCAACGCTGCTCGTGTTCGGCCAGACGGCGGCAGATCGCAGGATCGAACCGGTCGCGGCCGTCTTCACGATGGCGGCCCTAGTCAGCCTGTTCGCGACGCCGCTCGT
>JAYUQI010000141.1:0-10107 GCA_043756805.1 Sphingomonas sp. | reverse complement strand
CCAAAGCCGAGCTGCCAAGCACTTGCGCCGCAAAGGCGGCAACATAGAAAATGACCACATTTTCCGTGGTGTAGCCGATAACCACCGGGATGATCGGTCCCAGCGCACCGATCATGATGACGAGCACGCGCCCCGCCGGATTGGTCCGCCGCCAGCGATCCGCAAGCCAGCCACCCGTAATGACGCCGATAAAGCCCGCCGCTGCCGCGCCGCCACCGATGAACAGGCCGATCATGGCTTTGGGCTGGCCCAGCACGCGTTCGCCATAGGGCGCGGCCCAGAGCGCGAGGCCGTAAGCCACGAAGGCAATCAGGCCGTAGCCCAGAATGACGTAGAGAAATGCAGGCGTGCCCCAGATGAGCTTGAACGTCGGATAGTCGCGGACGCGGAGCGAGGTCGCCCACGAGAAGACGGCATAGGCACCGATGCCGACAGCGACCCACTGCGGGATTTTCCCCGTGGCGTTGACAAGCGCAAAAGCGATGACCGCGCAGAAAGCGGCGAAAGCGATGTTGTTCAGGAAGGCACGCGGGCCGCGTTGCCATGCGCCGATCAAGGTGAACGGCGGAATGATGGTCACCAGTTCCTGCGCGAAATCGCGGAACGGCGTGGGTGAGGTTGGCGTGATGATGCCATCGGCTTGCCCGCGCACCGGCTCGCGCAATGTCGAGACCCACAATGCCACCAGCAGGCCGGGAATGCCGACTGCCATGAACGCTGCCTGCCAGCCGACCAGTCCGAACGGGCCGCCGCCGGGGAAGGCATGGTTCCAGTTGGCAACAACCAAACCGCCGATAAACAACGACAAGCCGCCACCCAGATAAAGCCCCGACGAATAGATCGCGAGCGCCGTTCCGCGCCGTTCCTTCGGAAAATAATCGCTTAGCAGCGAGTAAGCACAGGGGCTGGCCGTTGCTTCGCCGATGCCGACGCCGATCCGCGCAAAGGTGAGTTGCATGCCAGTGCGCGCGAGGCCCGAGATCGCTGTCATCGCCGACCATACCGCGAGGCCGATGGTGATCAGCCGGACGCGGTTCCAATTGTCCGCCAGTCGCCCGAGCGGAATGCCGAAAAGCGAATAGAATACGCCGAACGCCGTTCCGAACAGAAAGCCGATGTCGTCATCATCGAGATGCAGATCGCGCTTGATGTCTTCGGCAAGGATGCTGAGAATCTGGCGGTCGATGAAATTGAGCATATAAACAAGGACAAGCACGCCGAGGACATAATTGGCGTACGCGGGGCTGGCGCGGGTCGCGGTTGGCTCGGTCATGGGCATCCTCTTGTTAGTCACGTGGCTAATCGACGTCGGCAAATTCGACAAGCGACATGTCGTGTTTCGCTTGAAACTCGGTGCGAAACCCCCAATATCGTTTCTGTCCGGCGATGGTCGCCGGGTAAAGGAGATGTTTCGATGGCCAATTGGTCCGATCCCCGTATGACCGCCGGCGCGGCCGCGCCGTCGCTCGGTGCCCGCGACGCTGCATATGATGCGGGTCTGCGGTCGTATATGTTGTCGGTTTACAACTACATGGCATCTGCCGTTCTGTTGACCGGTATTGTCGCCATGGTGTTCGCAAGTTCGGGCTTTGCCGCGCAGGTACTGAACACGCCGCTCAAGTGGCTGATCATGCTGGCGCCGCTCGGCTTCGTCTTTGCATTGAGCTTTGGCATCAACAAAATGTCGACCGCGATGGCGCAGGGCGTTTTCTGGGCGTTTGCGGTGGTCATGGGCTTGTCGATGTCGTCGATTTTCCTCGTCTACACCGGCACGTCGATTGCGCAGGCGTTCTTTGCAACGGCAGCTGCGTTCGCGGGGTTGAGCTTGTTCGGCTACACCACGAAGCGTGATCTGTCGGGCATGGGTTCGTTCCTGATCATGGGCGTTGTCGGCCTGATCGTCGCGATGCTGCTCAATGCGTTCGTGTTCAAATCGGGCGTGATGGGCCTCGCGATCAGTGCACTGGGCGTCCTGATCTTTGCAGGGTTGACCGCCTACGACACGCAGCGGATCAAGTCGATGTATGCCTATGTGGCGGGTACCGACATGGTGGGAAAGACCGTGATCATGGGCGCGCTGTCGCTCTATCTCGACTTCATCAACATGTTCCAGTTCCTGCTGAGCTTCATGGGCTCGCGCGACTAAACCGAACTGAACGGTTCTAAAATGGCCCCGGCAGAGCGATCTGCCGGGGCTTTTTTTGTGGGCTCCATAGTGAGAACTTCGTGAACTTCGACGATCATGTGATCGTAAATTTCGTTCTTGACGCGACTCGAATCTAGAACATAACTAGAACAATTAGAGAATGGGGCGGGAGAAGCAGGCGATGCGAAATTTTGTGCTTTTTTTGGTGGCGATGCTGGTTTCGGGACCGGCGCAGGCAGCGGAGCTTTGCCCGGGTGGACAGCTTGCCGTGATGCGCGTGTCAAAGATTACGCCGACCGGCAGCATGGCGGGTTTTCGCGAGGCAGCGCGCGATCACGCCAATTGGTATCGCGCAAAGGGGTTGCCGGTGACGCAGTTTACGGCCCCTGTGATGGTCTATAGCGCAAAGGCGAAAGCGCAGGTGGCGTCGGCCCGCGAGATCATGACAGTGCGGCTGGGCAAGGCCGATATGCCGCGCGGCAATCAGGACGCGGGCTGGGCGGCATTTGTGGCGAAGTATAAGGCAAACGCGACCATCGTCAGCGAAGTGCGGACCTGCTTCCCAAAGGGCATCTAGCGCCGGATTGGACATAGCCTGTTCTTGGCGGCTAGGTTTCGACACCACCACGCAACAGGGAGCAAGCGTAATGGAATGGATGTTGATGCCGCTGCGTCGTTATGCCGATTTTTCGGGACGGTCGCGGCGCAAGGAATATTGGATGTTCACGCTGTTCATCCTGCTCGTTTACATCGGGCTGATCACGCTGCTCGCGGTTGGGGGCGGGTTGAGCGGAATGTTTGATCCGACCGCTGCGGGCGGTGCGGGCATTACTGCTCTTGGCGGGACTGTCCTTGCATTGTTCGGCCTGTTTGTATTGGCGATCCTTATCCCGACCATCGCAGTTCAGGTGCGGCGGATGCATGATCAGGACAAATCGGGCTGGTGGGTGCTTATCGGTTATATTCCTGTGGTGAACTACGTTGGTGGTATCGTCCTGTTCGTTTTCATGTGCATCGAAGGGACGCGGGGCGAAAACCGCTATGGGCCTGATCCGAAGGGCGAAAATATCGCTGATGTATTTGCGTAAATGAAGGTGTGAAGATGTTTGAAACGATCATCACTGATGTCGCCGATGGCATCTTCACGCTGACGCTCAACCGGCCCGACCGGATGAATGCCTTTACGCCGCAGATGATGGCGGAGATGTGTGCGGCGTTCGACATGGCCGACGCCGATGATGCCGTCCGCGCCGTGATCGTCACGGGCGCGGGCAAGGCATTTTGTGCGGGCGCAGACCTCGCGGGCGGCGGCGCGACATTCGATTATGCCAAGCGCCCTGACAAGCTCGATCAGGGTTCGCCAGTCCGTGCCGATGGGTCGGTCGATTATGACCATCCCGGCGTGCGCGATAATGGCGGCAAGCTGACGCTGCGTATCTTTGCGTGCAAAAAGCCTGTGATCGGCGCGATCAACGGCGCGGCAGTCGGCATCGGCGCGACAATGCAGTTGCCGATGGATTTCAGGCTGGCGAGCGAAAATGCCCGCTTCGGTTTCGTCTTTGCCCGGCGCGGGATCGTGCCCGAAGCAGCCTCAAGCTGGTTTCTGCCGCGGCTGGTCGGGATCGGGCAGGCGCTCGACTGGTGCTATTCGGGCCGCGTGTTTGGCGCGGACGAAGCGCTGGCGGGCGGGCTGGTGCGCAGTATCCATGCCCCCGACGATCTGCTCCCCGCCGCGCGGGCGTTTGCCAAAGAACTGACGGCGGAAAGCGCGCCGGTCTCGGTCGCGCTGACGCGCAACATGATGTGGCGGATGATGGGTGCCGCGCACCCGATGGATGCGCACCGGCTCGACAGCCGCCTGATCTGGTCCCGCGGGAGCAGCGGCGACGCGGGCGAAGGCGTCGCGTCCTTCCTCGAAAAACGCTCCGCCACCTACCCCGACCGTGTGTCGGCAGACCTGCCGCATTTCAGCCCGTGGATGGACGATGTGGATTGGTGAGTGGGCAACTATTTCTTCACATTGCTATCTTAAGAATCGGTAGCGGGAACCGGAGAAACACAAATGTCGAGCAAAGTTGTCTGGGGCGTTATGCTCGCAGCAGCATTAATCGGTTATTTGCGACCAAGCAGCAATCGCTCGACTCCAAATACCCTTACCGCCGCAATGGCGCAGGCAACGGACAAAGCACTGGCAACCGTCATAGAGCGCTCACCCGACGGGCATTTTTATGTGAATGCGCTCGTCAATGACAATCTTATTCGGTTTCTTGTTGATACCGGGGCGAGCTCAATCGCGTTGACGCAAGCTGATGCGCAAGCCGCAGGGATTCCAGTCAATCCCGCCGACGTGGAAATCGTTGCTCGTGGCGCATCGGGTGATGTGCGCGGCGCGCGCGTCAACATTCATCACATTGCCATCGGTCAAAAAGAAGCATGGGACTTGCCGTCCGTCGTCATCACTGACGATATGGACGTGTCATTGCTCGGCCAGTCCTATTTGTCCCAGATCGCTTCGGTCTCGATCATGAACGACAAGATGATACTCGAGTAATCCTCCGCATGGACCTAACGGCTGGTCGCCGCTACGGCTCCCCACATGACCAAGCCAACCCCCTCCGCCGCGATTCCCTTTGCGGTTGCGTGCCTTGGCATTGCGCTGTTCTCCGCGATGGATGCCGCGATGAAGGGGTTGGCGATTGCGCTGGGTGCCTATTCGGCAATGCTTTGGCGGCTGGCAATCGGGGGGTCGCTGAGTTTTGTGCCCTATCTGGCGACGCGCAAGAACTGGCCGAGCCGTGCTGGCATTCGCCTTCATGTTTTGCGCGGGTTTGTGGCGGCGATCATGGCAACGTCGTTTTTTTACGGCCTTGCGCGGGTGCCGCTGGCCGAAGCGATTGCGCTGTCGTTCATTGCGCCGCTGATTGCGCTGTATCTCGCGGTCGTCCTCCTCGGCGAGACAGTCGGGCGGCATAGCATCATTGCGTCGCTGTTCGGTATCGCGGGCGTTGCGGTGCTGCTGGCGGCGCGGATCGGCGATGCGAGTGGCGAGCGGCATCTTGACGGGGTGGCGGCGATTTTGCTGTCGGCTGTGTTCTATGCGTGGAATATCGTCCTGATGCGGCAGCAGGCATTGCTCGCGCCGCCGATGGAAGTCGCGTTTTTCCAGAATGTGACGTGCGGCGGCTTTCTGCTGCTTGCTTTGCCGGTTGTCCTTTGGTTTGCGCCGGGCTGGTTCGCGGTGCCGAGCGGGGACCAGTGGCCGATGCTGCTGTTGTCGGCAGCGCTCGCTTTTTCATCGTTGTTTCTGCTGAGCTGGGCTTATGCGCGGGCAGAGGCGCAAGTGCTTGTGCCGGTTGAATATACGGCGTTTATCTGGGCCGCGATCATGGGCGCGATTTTCTATGCCGAGGCCGTGACGGCAACAACGGTTGCAGGCGCGATCCTGATCGTGACGGGGTGCATCATTGCGGCGCGCGGGGGGCGGCCCGATACGGCGAAGCTGGAGGCAGCCGTTTGAACCGGGCAGTGCTTGCGCCCGCGCACCTGATGCTGGCTGTGGCCGTGACGATCGTGTGGGGCAGCAATTTTGTCGTCGTCAAATATGCACTGGCGACGATGGCGCCGCTGACGCTGGCGACGTTGCGGTTTACGGCCGTGTTGTTGCCGCTGGTCTTTTTTGTAAAGCGACCAGCGGTCAGCTGGGGCAATCTGGCAGCCTATGGGATGCTGATCGGCGCGGGGCAATTTGGCGCGCTATTCGTGGCGCTGCGGGCGGATGTCACGCCGGGTCTGGCCTCGCTGCTGATGCAATCGCAGGTATTCTTTACACTCGGGCTATCGCGGATGCTGACGGGGGAGCGGGTGCGCTGGTATCAGCTTGCGGCGCTGGTCCCGGCCGTAGCGGGCGTGATCATTATCCTGATGCACACCGATGGCAGCATCACGCCGCTGGGGCTGGGTCTTGTGCTGGTGGCGTCGCTCAGCTGGGGCGGCGGCAATATTGTCGCGCGGGCAGCGGGACAGGTTGATATGCTCGGTTATGTCGTGTGGGCGAGCTTGTTTGCGATCCCGCCGCTGTTGATCATGACGTTGATGTTTGAGGGGTGGCCGGTGATGGTCGCAGGCGTGAGCGCAGCGGGTCCGTCGACGTGGGCGGTTATCGCGTGGCAGGCGGTGGGCAATACGATGTTCGGTTACGGCGTATGGGGCTGGTTGCTGGCGCGCTATCCCTCGGCGACCGTTTCGCCGATTGCATTGCTGATCCCCGTATTCGGCATGGGTGCGTCGACGCTGGTGCTGGGCGAGCCGTTGCAGGACTGGAAACTGATCGCGGCGGCGCTGGTCATGTCGGGGCTGGCGTTCGGTGTGCTCTGGCCGCGGCTGGCACCGCGCGTTATGGGCGCACCGGTATGACCGTTTCAATCCGCTCCGCCGTTGCCGAAGACCTTGATCTGGTGATCGGATTCATCCGCGCGCTGGCGGGTTATGAGCGGCTGGCCGATGCAGTGGTGCTCGACCGGCAGACGCTGGGGCGTCATTTGTTTGGCGACAAGCCGATGGCCGAAGTACTGATCGGCGAACTGGACGGCGTGCCGCGCGGTTTTGCTTTGTTTTTCCATAATTTTTCGACGTTCGAAGGGAAGCCGGGGATTTACCTCGAGGACTTGTTTGTCGATCCGGAAGCGCGCGGGGCGGGATTGGGCAAGGCTTTGCTTGCGCGCCTGGCGCAACTGGCAGTGACGCGGGGATGCGCGCGGCTGGAGTGGTCAGTACTGGACTGGAACGAGCCCGCGATTGCGTTTTACAAATCGCTGGGCGCGACGGCGATGGACGAATGGACGATCAACCGCGTTGACGGCGCGGCGCTGGCGGCGCTGGCGCAGGCATGATGCATCCGCCGATGCAACCGGTGCTCGAGGATGACCGGGTGATCATGCGTCCGATGGCCGAGGCTGACCGTGAGCCATTGTTTGCCGTGGCCAGCGACCCCGAGATATGGGCGCTCCATCCGGCGCATGACCGCTGGCAACGGGCGGTTTTCGAGCCGTTTTTCGAAGAAGCGCTGGCGTCGAATGGTGCGCTGACCATCATCGACAAAGCGACGGGGACGGTGATCGGCAGCTCGCGCTACGACATTCGTGTGTGCGGAGACGGCGAGGTCGAAATCGGCTGGACTTATCTGGCGCGAAACTATTGGGGCGGCGAGATCAACCGGTCGATAAAGCGTCTGATGTTGGCCTATGCGTTCGAGCGAGAGTTCGAAGCAGTAATTTTCCTGGTTGGCGAAACGAACCTGCGGTCACGCCGGGCGATGGAAAAAATCGGCGGCATGCTGACCGACCGGCGACAGTCATGGCCGATGGCGGATAAGGTAATCAGCCATTTGATCTATCGCATCAGTGTTGAAGAATTCGAGACCGGGCCGCTCTCGCGTTAGTCAGCTATGTGCTTTCGCCCGTTCGATACATTCGACGATGATGCGCTTGGCGTCGTCGGCAGATCCCCACCCGTTGAGTTTCGCCCATTTGCCCGGTTCCAGATCTTTGTAATGTGCAAAGAAATGCTCGATCTGTTGCGTCACGATTGGCGGCAGATCGTCATGGGTGCCAATTTCGCTGTAATAGGGAAATGTCGCGTCGACGGGTACCGTGATCAGCTTTTCATCGCCGCCCTTGTCATCCTCCATAAGCAGCACGCCGACCGGCCGGACTTTGATGACCGCGCCGGGAATGATCGGCGATCGGGCAATGACGAGCGCGTCGAGCGGATCGCCGTCTTCGCCAAGTGTATGCGGGATAAAGCCGTAATTGGCGGGATAGCGCATCGATGTATGGAGGATGCGGTCGACGAACAGCGCGCCCGACGCTTTGTCGAACTCATATTTAACGGGCTCGCCACCGATAGGCACTTCGATGACGACGTTGATGGATTCGGGCGGATTGTCGCCGGTGGGGATAAGGTCAATTCTCATTTGGCAGCCAATAGCCGGTCGAGTGCGCCGTCGCCAGAGCCGGTTTTTTCGAGGCGCGGATAGCGGTGACCGCCATTCCACTGGACGTTGACATCGCGGACGCGCAGTTCGTTTTTGAGCGTCAGACGGATCGGGGCGGTCGTGCCCGTTGCCGCCGTCACGGCGTCCCTCATGATGTCGTCGGTATAGGGCAGGCCGTTGACCGCAACGATCTCCTGACCAACGGTGACGCCGGCGTCGAACGCGGGCCCTTCCCAGACCACCGCGCTTATTTTCGCGCCCTTGCCGACGCTCATGCCGAGCGACCATGTCAGGTCGAGTGTCTTGTTCACCTTCTGGGCGAGTTTCAGGATCGATGACGGCGTGTCGACATATGTCAGTTTGTATCCGCTACGTTCGAAACCGCCGAGCGGCGCGCCTTTGGCTTTTTCGGTCAGGCGCGTGTTCAGGAAACCCGCCCAGTCATAGGGCATGACGCCGTTCAGCGTCCTGGCGACATCGTCGAACGTGTAAGTCACCTGACCCCAGTCGCCATCGTTGATGCCGAAAAATGCCTTGGCGAAATCGTCCATGCTTTTGGCGTTTTTGGTGCCGTCGCGGATAATCGCATCGGCTTCGATCCAGATCAGCATGCCTTCGTTATAATAATCCTCGGAGCGCTGCCATGATGCCCATCCCTTGGGGCGGCGCGCGGAAATGATGGGGTCGTTCGTCGTGTCGTCGAGGCTGCGCCATGCTCGACCCGGCAATATGTCGAGGCGCGCCGCAATCCCTGCAAGGGTGTCGAGCTTGTCCTGCTTGGTCGCCATGCCGCTGCGCGCTTCGAGGACATGGCCCCAGAATTGCGTCTGCCCTTCGTAAACCCACAGCAGGCTGTCGCGCATCGGTGTGCGGAAATCGGGTGTCCACAGGTCGGCCCCGCGACGGAACTTGCCGTTCCAGCTGTGGACGAATTCATGCGGCAGGAGATTATGGTCGAGCCGCGAGGCCTCCCAGTCGAGGAAATAGCCGGGCTCGTTCTGGTTCTCGCTCGAGCGGTGATGTTCGAGGCCGATGCCGCCCATCCGGTCAGTGACAGCGTGGAGAAATTCGTAGCGGTCATAATGCTTTGCACCGAACAGCTTCAGCGACTGGTCAACAAGGTTGCGGTGCAGTTGGATGGTCTCGGGTTTGGCGGCCAGTTCCTTCTCGCTGTCTGCCACCGTGTTGAGCATAACGCCTTGGCCGAGATCATCCTTGCGGAAATATTTGCCGGCAAAGACCGGGCTGTCGATCAGGACTTCGTAATTGGTGGTTTCATAAGTGACGGTGCCACCCGACGTGGCCGTGGGGCGCAGCGCGGTCGCGGCTTGCCAGTCCTTGGGATAAGTGACCGATGCGGTTACCGGAATCTGCCGCGTGAAATAGCCTGCCGGGTAAAGCGAGACCGCTTCCCACTGGATGTTCATCATCTCGGGCGTCACGACGATGCGGCCCTGATCGGGGGCCGTCGCGGAAACGAACTCAAAGCTGACGTCGAGTGCCTTTGCGCCGCGCGGGACATCAACCGCGAAAGCGTAAACGTCCACGGGATCACGCTTCCAGACCAGTGTTTTGCCACCGGATTTAATGACCAGCCCTGTGAGCTTTTCAATCTGGCCGCGCGGGGCGTGATTGCCGGGAAGCCATTTGGGGAGGAGCAACGTCATCGGCCCCGCATCTGCGACCGGAATGCGTTGCTGGACGCGGAAAATGGCACGATCGAGATCGGCCGCATCGACTTTCAATGTCATTGTACCGGGATAGGGAATGTCCTTTGCCGCCGGGATCGTATCGATGATCGGCAGCGGTTGCGGTGTGCTGTTGACGGCAAATGCGGGGGTGGAAACGGCGGCAAGCAACGCGATGGCTAGGAAACGCATACGGGACTTTCATTTTGGAGTGCTGGTCAAAAAACCCGCATCCCTGAGCTTGTCGAAGGGCTGTCCTTCTTGCGGTGATGCTAGAAGAA
>JAYUQI010000140.1:0-10120 GCA_043756805.1 Sphingomonas sp. | reverse complement strand
GGCGCGGTGCCGCTTGTTCTGATCGGTCCGGGCACGGGTTTTGCGCCGTTACGTGGGTTCATTCAGGAGCGGGTGGCCTTGGATGCGACGGCGCCGTGCCATGTTTTCTTTGGCGCGCGGCACCCCGATCATGACTGGCTGTGTCGTGGCGAGATGGCGCAATGGGCGGACAACGGCGCAATCGACCTGCATATGGCCTATTCACAACTCGCCGGGCACCCCTATCGCTATGTTCAGGATGCCGTCTGGGGCGCGCGGGATGCGGTTTGGGATGTTGTCACCAATGGTGGGCAGATTTTCCTGTGTGGTGACGGACGCTATATGGCACCAGCGGTGCGTGACACGCTGATCAAGATCCATGTCGATAAGACCGGTGGGGATCATCTCGCAGGATCGACTTGGCTCGAAGGATTGATCGAGGACGGCGTTTATCACCAGGATGTGTTTGGCTTCGGGAAGTAGTTACTCGCCGATGCGGAGCAGCTGGCGCGCCGTCCGCGCTGTTTGCACAATGAACAAGACGATCAGGATCGCACCGAGTCCGCCGATAAACATATCGAACGGCGAAAAATCGGTCGACAGCACTGGACCAGGGCCCATGACGAACATGGACAACGTCATCGCGATCAGCACAAGGCGCAACTCGGTCGGCCCTGCGGCGACATAGGACAGCCGAAATTCGTCAACGACACGCGCCGCAACAAATGTGTGGATCGACAGCAGCAGATAGGCTCCGAGGCCAAACAGCGCGACGTCCATCCGCAGATAGGGGCTGAGGCCCAGTCCAATCATGATCAGCATATTGCCGAGCGCATCCGTGCTGTGGTCAATGAAGTAGCCGAATTTGGGTCGCTCGATCTTGCGAAACCGCGCGAGGCTGCCATCGAGTGAATCGCCGAACCAGTTGATGAAATAAGCAACGATCGACATCCAGAGCCAGCCGACATGGAAAAAGCTGAGCGCATATCCGGTCGCGACGAGAGCGGCACCCGTGAAGCCGATGCTCGTCAGGCGATCGGGCGTGATCGACGGTGGCATGCGCGCGGCAAGCCAGGTCAAAAGACGACGCTCACCCGCCGCTAGAACATTTTGCTGAATACGCTGAACCGGTTGTATTGATGCCATTATGTCAGACTCGGCGACGCACATGTGCGACCATGTCATTATTGTTACCCGAAATTGCCATAAAGACGAAACAATTATGCGACGGATCGTGCCGCGCAACCACAATACTGCCCGTCTTTCACCGCACTCTTGCCGTGTGCGCCATTCCGGTCCAGCATGTTTTAACGAATGATACGCCATAAAGCGTGCTGGGAGAGACGGATGCAACAATTGAGCGGGCAGGACGCGAGTTTTGTTTACATGGAAACGCCATCGACGCCGATGCACATCGGTTCGGTCGGCATTTATGATCCATCGACAGCGCCGGGCGGCTTTGTTCGCTTCAAAGACATCTTGAAATTTGTCGAAAGCCGTTTGGGCGGGGCGCGCCCGTTTCGCCAGCGCCTCGTGCGCGTCCCGTTTGATCTCGATCATCCTTACTGGATCGAGGATCCCGATTTCGACATCGAATATCATATCCGCCACATTGCGCTGCCCGCGCCGGGCGACTGGCGCCAGCTGTGTATCCAAGTTGCCCGACTGCATTCGCGGCCGATGGACCTGACCAAGCCACTGTGGGAATTCATCATTGTCGAGGGGCTCGACAATATCGAAGGTATTCCGAAAGGGTGCTTTGCGCTGGTTTCCAAAGTTCATCATGCGGCGATCGACGGCATGTCGGGCGTCGAGATGTCGGCGGCCGTGCACGACCTGTCAGCCGACAAGTCGAACCGGTATCCGGAAGAAGACTGGAAGCCTGAGGTCAAGCCCGGGGTCGGCGAGCTGATCATCAGCGGCTATTTCAATGCGTTGCGCCAGCCGCAGAAATACCTCGAGACCGTGGTGCGATCAGTGCCGGGGATCGCGCGGTTGGCCGCCGAACTGACCAAAGGTGACCTGTCAATTGCGGGTGCTCGCGTTCCGCCAAAGACGCGCTTTAACGCCAAGGTATCATCGCACCGGGTATTCGATGCCGCCGCATTCCCGCTGGCGGGCGTGCGCGCGATCAAGGGCGCAGTGCCGGGCGCGACAGTGAATGATGCAATCCTTGCGATTATCGGTGGCGGGTTGAGGAAATATCTTCTGGACAAGGAGGAACTGCCTGATCTCAGCCTGACGGCGATGGCGCCGATCTCGGTGCGGCAAGAGGGCGAGAAGGCGGCGCTGGGCAATCTCGTTTCGGCGATGGTGGTCAGTCTGGGCACACATATCGATGATCCGCTCGAACGGCTGGCGCATATCCATCTTGATGCAATCAATTCAAAAGGACTGACCAATGCGGTCGGTGCGCGCACGTTGACCGATTATTCGCAGTTGATCCCCAGCGGTCTGGCGGGGCTGGGCGCGCGGCTCTACACAAGGTTGGGCGTTGCCAATGCGATGGCACCGGTGTTCAATGTTGTCGCGACCAATGTGCCGGGTAGCCGGGTGCCGCTCTATTTCAGTGGCGCGAAAATGGTCAAGATGTTCGGGCTGGGGCCGATTTTTGACTCGATTGGAATGATCAATACGATCTATTCCTACGTCGATGAAATCGCGATCAGCTTTACGTGCGATCGTGATATGATGCCCGATCCCTCGGCTTATGCGGCGGCGTTGCAGGCGTCGTTTGAAGAATTGCTGGCAGCGGCGCAAGCGCCCGCTAAGCCTGTTGCGCCAAAGGTAATGAAACCCAAAAAGATCAAGGAGAAAGCATGATGGCGAAGACCGAAAAAATGACCGAAAAGGCCACCGAAACCGTCAAAAAGGCGGGCAAGTCGATTAAAGAGGCAACCGAAAAAGCGGCGTCGAATGCGGCGGCGCTGAATAGCAAAGTCATCGACCATGCCGAGGAAAACACGCGCGCAGCGTTCGCCGCGATGCGGTCCGCCGCCAGCGTTAAATCAGTTCAGGAACTTGCAAAGATCCAAGCCGATTTCGTCAAGGAACAGGGCGCACGATCCATGACGCATGTGCGCGAAGTCGGCGATATGATTGCACAATTCGGGCGCGATACGATGGCAGCATGGCGTCCGAAGAAGGACTAAGCCTCAACCCCTAATGCACGTGCCCTGACGAGGGGTAAAGGAAGACCCGAAGCCCCTTGCGGTCAAACGGTTTCCACTCCCCCTCGGCCTGCGCCAGCCGATCCGCCACGGCATAAAGCACGACCGGATTGACGCCGAGGCCGCAATGGCTGCCCGGCACTTCGATATTGTCAGTCGTTGCCGATTTTGGCTCGATGCAGCTCTGCCACGCGACAATGCCATCATATTTCGAATAGATCGCTGTTGACGGCACGGGCGGTGCCTCGAAACTTTCGTGGAGCTGTGCCTGCGTATCGGGGTCTTTCATTCGCTGGCCCGACATCATTTCATAGAGCCGCCAGACATTGGTCGAGCGCGGATCGCCCGCGAAGGGCGAACCCAGCGTCACAATCTGGCGGACGAGATCGGGTCTGCGGCGCGAAAGCTGGCGCGCAAGAATGCCACCAAGGCTCCAACCGACGAGTGAGACTTTCTTGCCTGTGGCGGCATGAATTTCCTCGAGACGGGCGATTAGCTTCTCACCCTGCCGCCCGATGGCGCGGGGCCCGAGGTTGCGGCCCAATTCCCACGCATGCGCGTCATAGCCCATCCGGGTCAGATAGCGGCGCAAGACACCCGTTGAACGATCTGTCGTCGTGAAACCGGGCAGCACAAGGACGGGATGCCCGTCCCCGCGCGGTGCCATCCAGAGCAGCGGTGCCGCCAGTGGCAGGGCGCTCATCTCGGCAAGAGCGCGCGGTAATTCGGTGAGCGCCAGCAGAGGTGATGGCGGCCGGGTGGTATTATCTGTCTGTGATTGCACTAAAATCTGCTCCTGCTCGCCACCCGCAGTTGTCACTGTTCAGGTGTAGTAACAACATCCTGCCCGAAAGGTTGCGGTTGTCCAGCGAAATTGTCAGGTTGCCGTGTCAAATCCCCATGACGCTTTGGCATCACGAGCGCGGCGCGTGTCGAGCGCGAGGATCGCGAGATCAAACACTTTGCCGACACGGTCGCGGACATGATCGCGCAGCATCGCTTCACCGCGAAAGCCCGATTCCTCGAACAATGCGATGGCCCCACGTTGGTCGGGTGTCATCCGCGCGATCAACTTGGTCGCGCCACGTTCACCCGCCAGCGATATGCTGCCATCGAGCAGCAAGCGGCCAAGCCCATGGCCACGCACCGAGGGCGCAACCAGCAACCGTATCTCGGCGACATGCGGCGACCAGCTGAGCGGGTCGCGGACGATGGCCGTCGTCGCGACGACTATGTTACCATCGAGCGCGATCAGGCTCTCGATCTCGCCATCGGCAATGGATTGAGCCCATGCTTCGATCACGCGCGCATGCTGAATATCGCGACTGAGAAACAGCAGGTCGTGTGCCGGGAGCGCGGCGGCAAACTGGCCAACCGCAACGACATCGCCACGTTCAAACGCCCGGATTTCAATTGTTCTGCCGTTGATCGTCAGCGTCTTCACAGGCTTTTTTCTCCCAGCCAGCTATCGATTTGTGGCCACAACCGGCGAACGGCATTGGCACCCGCGACCAGACTGACATGGCCGCCTTTCAAGACAACGGCTTGCTTGTCAGTCGAACCGATCATGTCGATAAGCGGTGCCGATGCGGCGGCAGGGACGATATGGTCGTGCTCGGCGGTCACGTGCATGAAAGGCTCGGTGATCGCTGACAGATCGACCGCGCGGCCACCGACGGTCATGCGCTTTTCGTAAAGATCATTGTTCCACATGAGCTGCTTGGTCGTCTGGCGGAAATATTCGCCGGCAAGCGGCAGCATATCAACGGCCCAGCGGTCGAACATACGATATGATTTCACGAACTCGTCGTTCCACATATTGTCCCACAGGCGGATATTGCCCGCGACCTGCGCGCCCGGACGGAGCATCGAGAACGAGGTGTAGAGCATCTCGGCCGGGCAATTGCCGAAGGTTTCGACCACCTGATCGACATTGAAAAAGCGCTGGTCGGACCACGCCTGGAATGCTTCCATCGCCTTGAAATTAATCGGCGTCGTAAACGTCATCAGATTTTTGAGACCGGCATCGCGGTGCAGCGCCGCCCAGAGCAGCGAGAGCACCCCGCCGAAGCAATAGCCAAGGACGCTGAGATCCGGCTCGCCACTTTCGGCTTTCACGCGCTCCACACAGGCGGGCAGGAAATCGAGGACATAATCCTCCATGGCCAGTGTTTTTTCGTCGGGGCCGGGTGCTTCCCAGTCGATCATGAAGACGTCGTAGCCGCGCGTTAGCAGGAACTCGACGAAGCTTTGCCCTGGCACCATGTCGAAGATGTAACCGCGGTTCGTGGTCGCCATCACGAGGAGAACCGGGACGCGGTATACTTCATCAACAATCGGGCGATAATGGTAAAGCCTAAGCGTGCCGCGCGCGATCAGCGTGTCTTTGGCACTGGCGCCGAGGATGGGATTGGGCGACGCGAAATACCCAAGCCCCTTGATGTTGCGCTGCATCGCGCGATCAAATTCGGTGCGCGCAATATCGAGCGGATCGGCAGTCTCGCTCATGCGCCCGGGGTGCGCGTCCGTTTGGGTTTAGCGGCTGCCGTTGCCTCGCTTCCAGGCTTGGCGATTGCGGCTTCAATGCGCGCGAGCGACGCTTCGATGGCCGCCATGCGGGTGGCAAGCGCCTCGACATCCGCTTTGCTCGGCATATTCGCAGCCGAAAGCAGCTTCGCCATCGCGTCATGCGCGCCTTGTTGGGCTTTCAGAGCAATGCCCGTCGCCTGGTGCATCGCCTGCGCAGTTTCGGGTCTCCCCATGAACTGGCCGCCAAAGTCATTGGCCATTTTTTCCCATTGCGTCACGGCGTCGCGAAACATTTTCATGGGATCTAGGGCCATCGGGTCTGCTGGATTCATAGTCATGGCACAGCGTCGGACGACAAGCGCGGGACGTCAAGCGCTATTCGCAGGGCTCGGGCGTCGATGCGACCCGCGCCAGATCATCAAGCGCGCGCATCCGGGTAAAGCCAACGATTTGCTGCGCCAATATGCCGAGCTGTTTGAGGAGTGTCTCGTCGCTCACGCTGCCGTCGTCGGCAAACACCGGCTGCACCGAATTGACTGTCACGGCCATCGGCGTTGGCCAGCCGCGCAGCGCGTGGACAATGCTGCGCAGCGTCGCAAGCGTTGTTCCCGTCGCCTGCCACCCTGCTGCGACGCTGATCAGGCCAACCGCCCGCGCCTCGAAGTAAGGGCGCTCATCCTTGGCCATGTCCTCGACATAATCGAGCGCGTTTTTAATGAGCCCCGACACCGTGCCGTGATAGCCTGGTGACGAAATAACAACGCCATCGGCGCGGCGCAGGCCGTCGATCAGCGCGATCGCCTTTTCGGTGCGCGGGGTCCCATAGCCATACATCGGCAAATCAAGCGCAACGCCGTCAAAGCATAGTGTATCGGCGCCCGCCGCTTCGCATTGGGCAAGAACATGGCGCATCAGGCGTTCGGACGAACTGTTGCTCGTCATCGTGCCACCGATGCCGACGATCAGCGGTTGGGCGTGACTCATGCTGTGCGCTTTAGCCGTTCGGCATGCCAGCGCAAATGATCGGCCATGAAGCTCGATATAAAATAATAGCTGTGGTCGTAGCCCGCTTCCATGCGCAGCGTGAGATCGATCCCGGCATCGTCGCACGCACGCGACAGGAGGTGCGGTTTCAGCTGTTCGGCGAGGAAATTGTCGGCACCGCCCTGATCGACCAGCAGTTCTGGCACGCGTGCACCATCCTCGATCAGCGCGCAGGCGTCGTAGTCACGCCATGCTGCTTTATCGGAACCGAGATAGCCGGTCAGCGCCTTTTCGCCCCACGGGCAATGCAGCGGCGCGACAATCGGCGCGAAAGCCGAGATGCTTTTGAACCGGTCGGGATTGCGAAGACCGATGGTCAGCGCGCCGTGCCCGCCCATCGAGTGGCCAGTGATCGCCTGACGCGCCATATCGGCGGGAAAGTTTGCCGCGATCAGCGCGGGAAGCTCGGTCTCTATATAAGTCCGCATGCGGAAATGGGTTGACCACGGCGCTTCGGTTGCATCCACATAGAAGCCCGCACCCTGGCCGAAATCATAGCCGTCGTCATCGGGAACGCCATCGCCGCGCGGGCTCGTATCCGGCGCGACAAAGATCAGGCCATGTTCGGCGCAGGCCGCGCGATATTCGCCCTTTTCGGTGACATTGGCATGCGTGCAGGTGAGGCCTGAGAGATACCACACAACTGGCAGTTTAGCACTTGGCGCATGGTCGGGCACAAAAACCGAAAAGGTCATATCCGTCGATGTGCTAACCGACGGATGCCGGTAGACCCCTTGCGTGCCGTGATGGCTGCGTATGGTCGAAACGGTTTCCAGCGTCACGCGCTTACAGGCGATCTGACCAGACGAACCCAGCCGGTGCCAGTTTCGCGCGATCGATTGGTTGGGTCGAGGATTTCGGCAATGATTATCGCCGATTCGACAAGTCTTGGTCCAGGGCGATTGAAGAAATGATGGCCATCCGCCATGAACACACGGTCGTTGCGCACTGCGGACAGCGCGGTCCACTCTGGACGCGCGGATAGAAAGTGCGTCTCGGCGGCACATTGTGGAATTTGATAGCCGCATGGCATCATAATGATGAGGTCCGGATCGGCGTCGACCAGCGTTTGCCATTCCAGCCAGGGAGAATGCTGGCCAGCGGTTGCGAATAATGGTTCGCCGCCGGCAATTGTGATGAGTTCGGGTACCCAATTGCCTGCCGCCATCAAAGGCTCGATCCATTCAATCGCCGCAACTGTCGGACGCGTGGCCGAAACAGGGCGATGTCGACCGATAGCATCCATCCGCTCGTTCAACGTCGCCACCACCGAAGCTGCGCGTTCGGGCACGCCAGCAGCATCGGCGACCCGCTGTACATCGCCCCAAACGTCTGACAGGTCGTCAGGTGCAAGCGATACGAGCAATGGCGGGCTTCCAACCCACGCCGCCAACGCTTCCTCAAGATCGCGCGGCGTGACCGCACAGACAGCGCACTGCGACTGCGTAAGAATCACATCGGGCCGAAGCATGCGGAGCAGCGGTGCGTCGACTTCATAGACTGAAAGACCCTGCTGAACGATTTGCTGCACGCCGATTTCAATCTCGGCCGAGTTCATCCCCTTGGTCAATTTGCTGGCAGTCAGGACCGGCAGGGCCACTATTTCGGGCGGATAATCACATTCGTGCGAACGCCCAACGATATTGCCAGCAAGGCCGAGCGCGACGGCGATTTCCGTTGCGCTCGGCAAAAGCGAAACAATGCGCAACCCATCTGCTGTCATCAGGCGAAACGATAAGCGGGCGCATTCCCGAACCAGCGCGGGGCAACACCGGTCAATGCCAGGCGCAGCAACATCAACCCAACAAACCACACGGCATCATTGCGCGCAATCAAGCCAACGATGTCAGCACTGAAAGTCTCCAGACCCCCGGCGTAAAGCGCAAAGCCGAACAACAGCCCTTCATAAGCGACAAAAGCCGCGCCAAATGCCGCCACGAGCCGAACGACCGTAAGCGGGCGGCCCACTCCGACGATCGGCATGGCAATCACCACCGAAGCGATGCTCGCGAGGCCGATCGCAATGCCCCATGCATAAGTGCTCGCGTCGTGCGGATAGCCCATCAGCGTAAAGCCGACTGCCTGATTAACGACCCATAATGCGCCTACGGTCGCAACCGCATCGCGCCCGCGCATGGTCGCCGCGCAGACGACCGCAATCGCGACGAACGGAAAGATGCAGGCAAAAGCCAGGCTTCCGATCAGTGCAACGGCCGCAAGCGCGAGGGGCCAAAGAATTGATCCCACCGCTGTTATTGGTAGTCTATCGCTAGTTGTCGTTACCATAATCGTCTCCCAACACTTTCATAACCGAAGCTTTAGCCCTGCGTAAACCGCACGGCCGGGATTTTGAAAACTAAACACGTCTTCATAGTCCGCGTCGAGCAGATTTTCGATGCGCGCATTGAACGATAGCTCTGGCGTCAATTTCGCATCGACGTTCAGATTGACCAGCACATAATCGGGCAGATCAACGCGGCGCGGTGAGCCGAACGGGGGAATAATGAACGCGGTGTCGCTTTGGCGCCCATTATAGCGGGCAACAAGTGTCGTCGTGACGCGGTCGCCCGGCGCGGTCCAGCCGACTGACGCACTCGCGGTCGTCACGGGACGGCGCACTTCTTCAATGCCATTTTCGCGCGCTGTCAGTCGCGTGACCGAAGCGTCGACACGCAACGCTGTTGCCACGCGCGCTTGCGCAAACAGCTCGATGCCGCGCTGCGTCGATTTGGTTTTGCGATTGCCGGGCACGGCTGGTGCAAAGCCGACCGTAAAGATCTCATTGGTCAGGCGGTTATCGAAATATGTGCCGCCGACCGTGACGCTGCCGGAGATCAGGCTTTGCTCCAAACCGATTTCCCAGCCGTCCGAGCGTTCCGGCTGAAGCGAGGGGTTGCCGATGTAGCGCCCGTCGACAAAACCGAATAATTCGTAAAATCCGGGATTTTTTACGCCCGATGCAATGGCCCCGCGCAAGCGTGTCCCCCACGAAAAGGCATAGCTCCCCGCGACGCGAAACGTCGTTGCGTCCGCAAAACGGTTGTTGAAATCATGGCGGACCGATGCCGACAGCGCGCCAGCGTCCCCAATCAACAATTGATACTGACCGACAAGCCCGATGTTATCCGTGCTTTCGCGCCCGGGGAAGGCAAAGCCGCTTGGATCGGCGTTGCGAAAACTTTCGCGTTCGACGTCGGCTGCAAATGTCAGCGCGTGGCTGATGCTGCCTTCGCCGAACCGCAGCGTCGTTTCATACGATCCTTTGGCACGATCAGCGCGGCTTCCCAACGTCGGCGTGCCGAACAAAAACCGATCGCGGCGGCTATCCGAGAATTGCGCTGTCAACGCATGCGTCCAGCGACCGCTCAACAAATCGATCTCGCCGCGCATCAGCGCGT
>JAYUQI010000139.1:0-10144 GCA_043756805.1 Sphingomonas sp. | reverse complement strand
ACCGGCATAGAATCCACCGCCCCGAACGCCTGGCGCGCCCTCGTCTGTCCCGCCAATTGACAGCGCGAGCGCATAAAGTCGGTCAACATGACCACTGTCTTTGGCTTCGAGCGCTACCATCACGCCGTTGCCAACGCTCGCGGCATTGCCATCGAACGGTTTCATCACGGCAACGCCAGCCGCGCCCTTCGGCAGGCCCCATGCGATGTAATTATCACCTTCCATCATACGTCCCACACCCATTTCGGCTGCAATCGCGTCATAGAATTTTGCCGCACGCGGCAAATCATTCGTCCCCAACGTAACATAGCCAATCATGATATTTCTCCCGAGTCGCTCAAGAACAATATAGGAACAAATATGTGCGTTCAACCGCTAAAGTGGTGCGCAGGCCACCTCAACCCAGCGCCCTGCATCCCCCGAAAGCTGGGGTCCAATTATGGTCAGCACTCTTGCATGATAGTCATTCAGCCACGCGCGCTCGGCATCCGTCAGCAACGCCACGTCGATCATCGCCTTGTCGATCGGCGCGAACGTCAGCGTTTCAAAGCCCAGCATCGTCGCTTCGCCGCCGGGGAGCGTGCGGTCCTCGACCAGGACGAGATTTTCGATACGGATGCCGTAAGCGTTCGGTTTGTAATAACCCGGTTCGTTCGACAGGAACATGCCCGCGCGCAACGGCTCGTCGGTGCCGGGCTGCCCGCCCCCGGGCTTGGCAATGCGTTGTGGTCCTTCGTGCACCGCGAGGAAGGCTCCGACCCCGTGGCCGGTGCCATGCGCATAATCAAAGCCGGCCGACCATAGAAATTGCCGGGCCAGCGCGTCGAGTTGCCCGCCGCTGGTGCCATCGGGGAAAACCGCCGTTGCCAGCGCGATGTGTCCCTTGAGAACGCGGGTGAAGCGGTCTTTGACTTCCGCAGGCGGATCACCCGGACCAACCCAGATCGTGCGCGTGACGTCAGTCGTGCCGTCGGCATATTGGCCGCCCGAATCACACAGATAGACCGAGGACGGCTCGATCCGCCGGTTGGTCTCCGCGCTCGCTTTGTAATGCATCAGTGCGCCGTTGGGCCCCGCGCCCGAGATCGTGTCGAAACTCAGGTCGAGCAGCTTGCCGGTTTCGGCGCGGAAAGCTGCCAATTGATCCGAGGCGGAGATTTCGGTGAGGCCACCCTTGGGCGCTTCGACCGAGAGCCAGTGGAGATAGCGCGACAAAGCGGCACCGTCGCGGGCATGCGCCGCGCGCGTTCCGGCTTGCTCGGCTTGGTTCTTGATCGCTTTGGCCAGGACAGCGGGGTCGCGCACGCTGACCAGCTTTGCGCCGCCTTTTTCGAGGGTATCGAATACGGCGGCAACGGCACGTTCGGGATCGGCGGCGACGCGCTTGCCGGTCAGCGTGGCCAGCATCGGGGCAAAGGCATCGCGATCATGCAGGCGCACGCCATTGCCAAGATGCGCGCGGACGCTGTCGTCGATCTTGTCGGGCGCGATGAACAGGTCGGCGGTTGCATCGGCATGCAGAACCGCGAACGCAAGGCCAACCGGTGTGTGCGTCACGTCGGTACCGCGCACGTTGAAGGTCCAGGCAATCGAATCAAGCGCCGTCATCACCGTCGCGTCGAGCCCCTCGCGCGTCAGCCAGTCGGCAATCTCGGCGCGTTTTTCGGGGGATGAACGCCCTGCGAGTTCGGTTGATTGAACCGCGATCTTCGCGTCCGACTGAACAGGACGATCAGTCCATACCGCGTCAATCGGATTGGCTTCAACGGGCACAAGGTCCGCCCCCTTCGCCGCCAGCGCTTTCTTCGCGCTCGCCACCCAATCGCGGGTGTGCAGCCACGGATCATAGCCGATCCGCCCACCCGATGGCGCATGTTCGCGCAGCCAGTCGGCAATGCTCACTTGTGGCACCCCGCAATAGTCCCAGTTGTCCGCCGAAACCTGTGCGCGGACTTGCAGCGTGTAGCGACCGTCGGTGAAAATCGCGGCGTCCTGCGGCAATACGACTGCGGCCCCCGCCGATCCCTTGAACCCTGTCAGCCACTCCAGCCGCTTGGCATAATCGCCGACATACTCGCTCATATGCTCATCGGTCAGCGGCACGACAAAGCCATCGAGATGGTGATCGGCAAGATGCGCACGCAGCGCGGCAAGGCGGTCGGCATAGCTGGACATGAATCAACCTTTTGTCAGATGCTACCTGTATAAGCATCGACGGCGCGAAAGCACAGGTCGATTGCGCGCTGTTCGCCCTCGTCAAGCTCGGGGCGCGGGATGTCAAAGAGCAGGATGACGCGCGTCTCGGCGCTGCGGTTCCAGGCTTCATGGTTTACGCTGTCATCGAAAATCGCAAGTTCACCCGTCTGCCACGTGCGCGTTTCGTTGCCGACGCGCATCGTGCACTCATTCGGCACGATCAGCGGCAAATGTGCAATCAGGCGGCTGTTGAGCATGCCGTTGTGCGCGGGGATATGCGTGTTCGGTGCGAGCAGCGAGAACATCGCCGTCGGGCTGCGTCCGGCGATTTGCGGGCGGGGGATGGCGTCAAGCGCGGCTGCCGTCACGGGGCAGCATGCGATGTTGGCGGCAACCGGCGCGCCATCGCGCCACAGGTAGAACGCGCTCCACGCCGGATTGTCGAGCAATCCCTGATAATTGCGCGCCGGGCCGTGCGTGTCGCCTTCGATATAGGGGGCAAAGGCGCGGTCATCGGCGAGGATGGTGAGGAGTTCGGCGCGGATCGCATCGGTTTGCGTTTCGAGTGTTGCCGCCCAGGCGAAGTCGGCGCGGTCATACCAGGCGCGTTGGGGGAGGTCGGGCACGTAATGCACGGTTGGCTGCTGAAGCGCCATATCGTGCGACGCACTGCCGGTCATGATGCGCAGCGATTCCGCGATGCGCGCGCTGCGGCGGGCGGGCGGCATGCCGTGTGCGGTCAGATAATCGTCGACGAACGCGGCAAGGTCGCTGTGCAGTGTCTCGACGAGGCTGCGGATGCGGGCCAATTCAGACGCGAGCGTCGGATGCTGTGGCGTCGCATCGGCGCGCGCCAACGCTGTTGCGTAAAATTGCATTCCCCGCCGCGCATCGCCTGCGCGGGTGGCCATGTCGCCTTTCCAGATCAGCGGGCGGACCATCGCGGGGTCGAGTGCAATGAGGCGGTCAGCGGCGCTGGCGAGCGTGGCATCATCGCCCGTCTGGCGCGCGGCTTCGCCCAGCACCAGTGCCACGCGCGGATCGGGCGATGTAGGTGCAAGGTCGCGCAAGATGGCAACGCACCGTGTCGCATCACCGGCTTCGAGCGCTTGAATTGCGGCATGCAAGTGGTCGGTGGCGGCATTCACGGCGCTACGCCTAAACGGGTGGCGGGCGGACTGCAATTCTGTGGCTTGCGTGGTGCGATTTAAGCCCGCACATCGGCGCGATGACGCCGTTTACGCTTACGATCACAACCCTACCCGCCGACATCGACGAGCTCGGCCATGTCAACAACAGCGTCTGGGTGCGCTGGATTCAGGACTTGGCCACCGCGCACTGGAACGCGGCGGCGCTGCCCGAACATATCGCCGCCTATGTCTGGGTCGTGGTGCGGCACGAGATCGACTTCCTCGGCAACATCGCGGCGGGCAAGAGTGTCGAGGGCCGCACCTGGGTCGGCGAAGCCCCTCGCGGCGCGAAGTTCGACCGGCATGTCGAGTTTGTGCGCGCGGGGAAAGTAATTGTCCGCGCAAAGACGACCTGGGTGATACTGGACAAGGGCACGGGGCGGATTTTGCGGGTGCCGAAGGATGTGGCGGGGCGGTTTGTTTAATGCTGATGTTTAACTTTATTGCGGGGGGGCGTGGCACAGGCTAGGCTGTTATGATGACTTCGGTGTTGCGTACTTTGGCTGTGATGGTGGTAGCGCCCCCCGTCGTCCTGCTAATTTGGGCGCATTTCTTGCGTCCGACATTTTCCGGTTTGGACTTGCTTGCTGTTTTATGCGCCGGGGCGCTTGGTTTAATAGGCGTGATCACCGGACCGTGGTCGGGCATGACGAGAACGATCGTTGCAGTCTGCTACATTGTCGTTAGCTTAGCAGCTCTGCCTTTTTTAACCTTGCTTGCTGTTTGTTCGACCGGTGATTGTCTCTAAACGAATTTCCGCGTCAAACCTCCAAAACCTGCTCTTGGTCTTATAAATCAATCAATAACCTTGTCGGGTCCTCGATAGCATTTTTGAGCGCGACGAGGAAGGTCACCGCTTCGCGCCCGTCGATCAACCGGTGGTCATAACTCAACGCCAGATACATCATCGGCCGCACCACGACTTGGCCGTCGCGGACGACGGCGCGGTCTTCGATGCGGTGGAGGCCGAGGACGGCGCTCTGTGGCGGGTTGATAATCGGGGTGGACATGAGGGAGCCGAAGACGCCGCCGTTGCTGATCGTGAACGTGCCGCCTTTCATATCGTCCATCGTCAGCGTGCCGGCCTTCGCGCGTGCGCCGAAATCGCCGATGGTTTTCTCGATCCCCGCAACCGACAGGCTTTGCGCATCGCGGATGACGGGGACGACAAGGCCGTTGGGCGCGCTGACTGCGACCGAGACGTCGACATAATCGTGATAGACGATTTCCTCACCGTCGATCTGGGCGTTCACATTGGGAATATCGCGCAGCGCCATGCACGCGGCCTTCACGAAAAAGCCCATGAAGCCGAGGCGGACGCCATGCTTCTTTTCGAACAGGTCTTTGTACTTGGTGCGTGCTTCGATGACCGCGGTCATGTCGACATCGTTGAAAGTGGTGAGCAGTGCGGCCGTATTCTGCGCTTCCTTTAGCCGTTTCGCGACTGTCTGGCGCAGGCGCGTCATCCGCACGCGCTCTTCGCGGCGGTCTTCGGACACGCTGACAGCGGTGTTCGCCGGCGCGGCAGCAGGTGCCGTCGGCACGGGCTTCGGTGCAGCAGCGGCGGACAGGACATCATCCTTGGTCAGGCGGCCATCCTTGCCGGTTCCCTTGATCGTCGAGGGGTCGACACCTTTTTCAAGCACGATCCGGCGGACCGAGGGGGAGAGCGTTTGCGACGATTCCGCTGCCGGTTCGGGCACCGGTGCGGCAGCCGCAACGGGGGCAGGGGCCGCAACCGCTGCACCCGATCCCGCCTCAATCGAGGCAATCACCACACCGACATTGACGGTATCACCCACCTTCACAACCTGCGCACCCATCACGCCCGCGACGGGCGAGGGGACTTCGACCGAGACTTTGTCAGTCTCGAGGGACGCAATCGGTTCATCAGCGGCCACCGCGTCGCCGGGCTTTTTCAGCCATTCGCCAAGCGTGGCTTCGGTGATCGATTCGCCGAGAACGGGAACTTTGACTTCGGTGGACATGATTACCCTTTCCGCTGACGCCGGATTTCGGCGCGGACATTGTGACCCAAAGCATCGGCAACAAGCGCCGCCTGTTCGGATTGATGACGCTTGGCAAGACCGGTCGCGGGCGATGCGCTCGACTTGCGTCCGGCATAACGCGCGCGGCTGACTTTACATTTTGCCGCTGCCAGCGCCGCTTCGATTTCGGGCTCGACGAAGAACCACGCACCGTTGTTCTTCGGCTCTTCCTGCGCCCAGACGACATCTTCGAGCGCCGTCATGCGCTGTAATCGCGCGGTCAGCGGCTCGCCCGGGAACGGGTAAAGCTGCTCAAGGCGGACGACTGCGGTGTCGGTCCCGCCTGCCGCGTCGCGCGCGTCGAGCAGGTCATAAGCAACCTTGCCGCTGCACAGGACGAGCCGCTTGACGTCCTTATCCGCCGGCGCGGAGGGATCGGACAAAATCCGCATGAAGTGCCCCGCGCCGACGAAGTCCTCGGTCTTCGACACCGCGCGCTTGTGGCGGAGCAGCGATTTCGGCGTCATGATCACCAGCGGCTTGCGAAACGGGCGGTGCATCTGTCGGCGCAGGACATGGAAATAATTGGCCGGCGTCGTGATGTTGGCGACCTGGATATTGTCATCGGCGCACAGTTGCAGAAAGCGTTCGAGCCTTGCCGAACTATGTTCCGGCCCTTGCCCTTCGAAGCCATGTGGCAACAGCATGACGAGCCCGTTGGCGCGGAGCCATTTGGCTTCGCCTGATGCGATGAACTGGTCGATCATTACCTGCGCGCCATTGGCGAAATCGCCGAATTGCGCTTCCCAAAGCACGAGTGTTTTCGGGTCGGCGCTGGCATAGCCATATTCAAAGCCCAGCACGCCAAATTCGCTGAGCGTCGAATCAAGCACTTCGAAATTACCGTGCGGCAGCGTCGACAGCGGGATATATTTATGCTCGTCGCTCTGATCGACCCACACCGAATGGCGCTGGCTGAACGTCCCGCGTCCGGAGTCCTGCCCCGACAGACGCACGCCATAGCCTTCGGACAGGAGCGACCCGAACGCGAGCGCTTCGCCCGTCGCCCAGTCATAGCCTTCGCCCGAGTTGAACATCGCACGCTTCGCATCAAGCACGCGATTCAGCGTAGGATGGATCGTCAATCCATCGGGGACCGCCGTCAGCGTGCGCCCCAATCCGTCGAACAGCTTCTTTTCGACGCCAGTTTCGACATTGCGCCGCGCGGTTTCGGGATCGGCGGGCTTGTGCAGCCCAGCCCAGCGCCCGCCGAACCAATCGGCGGCGTTCGCTTTATAATCAGCGGCCCCGGCAAACTGCTCTTCGAGCATCGCGGTAAAGCGCATGACATGCTCGGGTGCCCAATTCTTGTCGATGGTCCCCTCGGCAATCAGCCGCGCGGCATAGACGTCGCTGACGCCTGGGTGCCCTTTGATCGTCTTGTACATCAGCGGCTGGGTAAACGACGGCTCGTCGCCTTCATTATGGCCAAAGCGGCGATAGCACCACATGTCGATCACGATGTCGCGGTGGAAGCGCTGGCGGAATTCGATGGCCATCTTGCAGGCGAAAGTGACCGCTTCGGGATCGTCGCCGTTGACGTGGAAAATCGGCGCCTGCACGCCCTTCGCCACATCCGACGGATAGGGGGACGAGCGCGCGAATTGCGGGCTGGTCGTAAAACCGATCTGGTTGTTGATGATGAAGTGGATGCAGCCGCCAGTGTTGTATCCACGCACGCCGGAAAAGCCGAGGCATTCCCAGACGATCCCCTGTCCCGCGAAAGCGGCGTCGCCGTGGAGCAGGACGGGCAGGACTTGCACATGGTCCTCCAGATCGCCTCGGTCCGTCTGGATTGCGCGAACCTTGCCGAGCACGACGGGGTCCGCCGCTTCGAGGTGCGAGGGGTTGGGGACGAGGCTCATATGCACCTTGATCCCGTCGAACTCGCGGTCGGTCGATGTACCCAAATGGTACTTCACATCACCCGAACCACCGACATCGTCAGGGTTGGCGCTGCCGCCCGAAAACTCATGGAAGATCACGCGATACGGTTTGGCCATCACGTTGGCGAGCATGTTGAGCCGCCCGCGATGTGCCATGCCGTAGACGATTTCGCGAACGCCCATCGCGCCGCCATATTTGATGATGCTTTCGAGCGCGGGAATCATCGCTTCGCCGCCGTCGAGGCCAAAGCGTTTTGTGCCGACATATTTCTTGCCGAGAAAGCGCTCCCATTGTTCGGCTTCGATCACTTTGGCGAGGATCGCTTTTTTGCCTTCAGGCGAAAAGCTGATGGCGGCGTCTTTGCCTTCCATGCGTTCCTGCAGGAAGCGGCGTTCTTCGACATCCGAAATGTGCATATATTCGAGGCCGACATTGCCGCAATAATTGGCGCGCAGGGTGCTCACGAGCTCGCGGATGCTGCCCCATTCATAGCCGAGTGCGCCGCCAAGATAGATTTTCCGGTCGAGATCGGCTTCGGTAAACCCGTGATATTCGGGCGTCAGATCAGCGGGCAGGTCGGTCTTAGTCAGGCCCAGCGGATCGAGATTGGCGGCCAGATGTCCGCGCACACGATAGGTGCGGATCAGCATCATCGCCTTGATTGAGTCGGACGCCGCTTTTACCAGATCGGTTTCGGCGACCGGCGCGCCCGTTTTAGCGGCAGCCTTCTTGATTTCGACCGCCATCTGGGTGGGGTCAAGCGCCGCCGTCAGTGCGTCGGTATCGAGCGGTGGCCAGTTCGGCCGCGCCCAAGACGGTCCGGCTTCGTGTTCGGCGGTAAATGTTTCGTTCTCGATACCCATTGCCGGTCCTTTTACTAACCTCGTCACCCCCGCGAAGGCGGGGGCCCAACTCCCGAGGCTCGACAGTGGGAGTTGGATTCCCGCCTTCGCGGGAATGACGAAGTAATGCGTTACCCGTTCAACAAAGCCTTCAGCGTCACCCCGAGTTCCGACGGCGACGGCGAAACTTTAATGCCCGCCGCTTCCATTGCCGCGATCTTGTCTTCAGCACCGCCCTTGCCGCCCGAAACGATGGCACCGGCATGGCCCATCCGGCGACCCGGCGGTGCGGTCAGCCCCGCGATAAAGCCAACCATCGGCTTCCGGCGCCCGCGCTTGGCTTCGTCGATCAGAAATTGCGCGCCCTGCTCCTCGGCATCGCCGCCGATTTCGCCGATCATGATGATCGACGTGGTGGCTTCATCGGCCATGAACAGTTCGAGGACATCGACGAAATTGGTGCCATTGACCGGATCGCCGCCGATGCCGACCGCGGTCGTCTGGCCCAGCCCTTCGGCGGTCGTCTGGAACACCGCTTCATACGTCAGCGTGCCCGAGCGCGAGACGACGCCGACCGAGCCCTTTGAAAAGATGCTGCCCGGCATGATGCCGATTTTGCATTCGCCGGGCGTCAGCACGCCGGGGCAGTTCGGCCCGATCAGCCGCGATCTGGAGCCCGACAGCGCGCGCTTGACCTTGACCATGTCGAGCACCGGAATGCCTTCGGTAATGCACACGATCAGCGGCACTTCGGCATCGATCGCCTCGAGGATCGAGTCCGCAGCAAAGGGCGGCGGGACATAGACGACGGATGCGGTCGCTTGGGTTTTCGCAACCGCCTCAGCCACCGTGTTAAACACCGGCAGCCCGATATGAATCGTCCCGCCCTTGCCCGGCGTCACCCCACCGACCATCTGCGTGCCATACGCTAGCGCCTGCTCAGTGTGGAATGTTCCGGTCTCGCCGGTCATGCCCTGCGTAATGACGCGCGTGTTTTTGTTGACGAGGATGCTCATTAACTTTTAACTCCAGGCTAGTCGAAGAGCCAGTTTGCGATCAAAGTTCCCATCGCGCCTACGCCCAAAAATATGAAAACTGTCGGTAAGAATTGAACACCAATGTAATTGTGCTTTTCTTCGGATGAACTTCTTCTAATGTGAAGGAAAAGCAATCTGATGCTGACGAAAGGCCACAACAATCGTACTAACCATCGGCCTTTGCTTGACCTTACATAACCCGGTTGGTTGAATGCTGGCTCCGACGCATCCTTGTTGACGAAGCCGGTGCCCGCCAACAGGTAGGCAACAAGCCAACTCCAAAACACTTAGCTTAAACTCCCATCAATCGCCCGACACGCCACCAGCAATTCCTTCACGGCATCGACCGACACGGTCAGCCCCGCTTTGTCGGCCGCATCAAGTTCGATTTCGACGATCTTCTCCACGCCGCCCGCGCCGATCTGGACGGGGACACCGACGTACAGGTCCGTCACGCCATATTGGCCGGTGACATAAGCGGCGCAGGGCAGGATACGCTTCTGGTCGTTGAGATACGCTTCGGCCATCGCGATGCCGCTCGCGGCGGGCGCGTAGAACGCCGAGCCGTTGCCGAGCAGCGCGACGATCTCGCCGCCGCCGCCGCGCGTGCGCTTGACGATGGCGTCGATCTTATCCTGTGACGAAAGCCCCATTTTGACCAGATCGGGCACCGGAATGCCGTTGACCGTCGAATAGCGGACGACGGGGACCATCGTGTCGCCATGCCCGCCCAGCACAAACGTGTTCACGTCGCGGACCGAAACCTTGAATTCGTCGGCAATGAAGTGCGAGAGCCGCGCGCTGTCGAGCACGCCTGCTATGCCGACAACCATATGGTGCGGCAGGCCTGAAAACTCGCGCAGTGCCCAAACCATCGCGTCCAAAGGATTGGTGATGCAGATCACGAACGCGCCGGGCGCATTGGCCCTGATGCCTTCACCGAC
>JAYUQI010000138.1:0-3624 GCA_043756805.1 Sphingomonas sp. | reverse complement strand
ATGCCATAGCCAACGAACACGACGTCGCTGTTCTCGACCTCGACCTTGGGCATGACCCGGCTCGTCCCGATCACCATGTCGCTTTTATAGGCCAGTGCTATGGGTGATTTTCCGCCCGTAAACGTCAGCGGCGATGGCGTCGCGTCGATCTCGACCATCGGCACGTCCTGATACCATGATCCCTTATTGCCGGGCTTCAGCCCCGCTTTTGCCATCCGCGCGGCAATATACTGGATCGTCTTGGCTTCCTCAGCGCTGGTCGGCGCGCGACCGGCATAAGCATCGGAAGACAGCGTCCGCGTCACGTCCTTCAATGTGCGGACGGGGACTTGGGGGTCGGGCTTGGCCAGCGCGGGGGCGGCGATCAGGAGTGTTGAGGCGAGCAAAAGGGCGCGTTTCATGAGAATCTCCAGCCTTAATTCAGGCTGTAGCGCATGACATCCCCCGCGACCGACTGCAAGGTGACAACCAGCTTGCTGCGTTGTGCGAAGTGGTTAAGTTACGGGGCTATTCGGGGAGCTGTTGTGCGCAAATTCTGTTGGTTGGTGTTGGCTTTAACGGCATCGGGGCATGCTTACGGACAAAAAGTGGCACCGGCCAAAGCGTTTGGTGTGCGTGAAGATATTCAGCAGATTTCATTGTCGCCAGCTGGTGATAAGGTTGCCTATCTCGCATCGTCCGGTTCGCGGGGATCGACCCTGTATATTGTCGACCTTGGTAGCACGGCGGCGTTAAAGGCCGTGCCGAAACCTGTTTTGCGCGCTGACGGGAATCCCGAGAAAGTCTATGGATGCAACTGGGTTTCGGAAACGCGCCTGATTTGTAACGCCGGGGAAGTAAAACGCGATGGCGATTATATTCGCGGGATGACCCGACTGTTTGCCGTCAATGCGGATGGCTCAGAGCTGAAGCGCGTTTCACTGCGTCAGGGCATTTATGCCGAGTATAATGCAAACTTTGGCGGCGCCATTATTGACCTGTTGCCCGGCAGCAACGGCGAAGTGTTGGTCGGTCGGCAATATGTGCCTGAAGGTCGCCTTGGTTCAATCGTTGAAAAGCGCAACGAGGGCTATGGTGTGGATCGCGTCGACACCTTGTCGCTTGCGGCAAAACGCGCCGTCCGACCGATGTTCAATGCCAGTGAGTTCATCTCCGACGGCATCGGTAATGTCCGGATTATGGGGTCTGTATTCGAAGCGACGGGCGGCTATTCCGAAACGAGAACGCGATATTCTTATCGCGCAATGAACAGTGAAAACTGGGCACCGCTCAGTGTCTTCGACTGGAATACAGAGCAGGGATTCAATCCGTATGCGGTCGATCCCAAGGAAAATGCAGTATATGGCTTCGACCGGCTGAATGGCCGGCAAGCTGTTTTCAAAGTCGCGCTTGATGGTTCCATGAAACGGACATTGGTGTTCAGCCGCCCTGACGTCGATGTCGACGGGCTTGTCCGCATCGGGCGTCAGCGGCGGGTGGTCGGCGTTAGCTTTGCGACCGAACGGCGCAATGTTGTTTATTTCGATGCCGAATTGCTCAAACTCGCAGTCCAGTTGGGCAAAGCGTTGCCGCAAGCGGGCACAATTGATTTTGTCGATACGAATGCTGACGAAACAAAGATGATTATTCACGTCGCGGCGGATACAGCACCCGGACAATATTATCATTTCAACAGAAAGACGATGCAATTGAGCGAGATGTTCCCGGAACGGCCCGAGCTCGCTGATTATCGTCTCGCGACTGTAAAGCCGATCCAGTATCGCGCCGCCGACGGCACGATGATTCCTGGTTATCTGACGCTACCGCCGGGATCTTCGGGCAAGAAATTGCCGGCAATTGTGATGCCACATGGCGGACCAAGTGCTCGCGACGAGTGGGGCTTCGATTGGTTTGTCCAATTTTACGCCAATCGCGGCTTCGCTGTGTTGCAGCCCAACTTCCGGGGCTCCAGCGGTTACGGAGACGCCTGGTTCCGCAACATGGGGTTCAAGGCCTGGAACGTCGCCATCGGAGATGTCACGGACGCAGGACGATGGCTCGTTTCGGAGGGAATCGCTGATCCCGGCAAGTTATCGGTCGTTGGCTGGTCCTATGGCGGCTATGCGGCACTGCAATCGGGTGTGGTGGCACCAGACCTGTTCAAGGCAATCGTTGCAATCGCACCGGTCACTGATCTTGCGTCGCTGAAAACGCAAAGTCTCAACTATTCGAATTATCGCGCGGTCCAGGCATTTGTCGGTTCGGGACCGCACATAGAGGCCGGCTCGCCCGCGCAACATGCTGACGCCTTTCGCGCGCCCGTGTTGATGTTTCACGGTGATTTGGATCAGAATGTTTCGATATTCCAATCACGTATGATGGAAGGAAAACTGAAATCGGCGGGCAAGCGCAACGAATTGATCGAATTTCCCGGCATTGGGCATAGTTTGCAGGACAGTCTCGTGCGCGAACAAATGCTATCGCGCAGCGACGCCTTTTTGCGGTCTGCATTGGGCATGTAAAAAGGGGTGGCCGTTTCCGGCCACCCCTCGAATTTTCGGTCGAAGATCAATCAGCGCGAATAGAATTCGACGACCAGATTAGGTTCCATCTTCACCGGATAGGGCACTTCGTCGAGTGTCGGGACGCGCGTGAAGGTTGCTTTGGCGGTCCCGTCGATGCCGATATATTCGGGAATGTCGCGCTCGGGGAGTGACTGTGCTTCCATGACGAGCGCCATTTCCTGCGCCTTGCTGCCCAGCGAGATTTCATCACCTACGCTGCAACGGCGCGAAGCAATGTTGCACTTGACGCCGTTAACGCGAATGTGGCCGTGGCTGACGAGCTGGCGCGCGGCGAACACGGTCGGCGCGAACTTGGCGCGATAGACGATGGCGTCGAGGCGGCGCTCAAGCAGACCAATCAGGTTCTGCGACGTATCGCCCTTCATCCGCGCAGCTTCGGTATACTGCTTCTTGAACTGCTTTTCGGTGACTTCGCCGTAATAGCCCTTCAGCTTCTGCTTGGCTTTCAGTTGAAGACCGTAATCGGAAACCTTGCCCTTGCGGCGCTGACCGTGCTGGCCGGGCCCATATTCGCGCTTGTTGACGGGTGATTTGGGGCGGCCCCAGATATTCTCGCCCATGCGGCGGTCGAGCTTGTGCTTTGCGCTGATACGCTTTGACATAAATAGTCCTTCAATTGCGTGGCCCAAGGCCGTTAGAGTTACCGGAACCGCGCTACGTCGATCCAAGGATCGGGCAGGACCACCGCTTCACCGGAGTGCGGGGTCAATTGCGAAGGGGTGCCGTTAGCGGACGCGGCGCAGGAGTCAAGTTTTGGGTCGCTCAGGTGCCGTTGGTCGGCATCGAGCTCATGTTTCGCTGCGCATCGCGCACTGCGGCACCCGATTCCGACTCGATCTCGGACCAGCGTTCTTTGGTGTTGCAAACGCGCTTGCCGCCAAGTCGCGTACCCAAGCGCTCCTGCGTGCGGCAAACCAGACGTTCTTTGACGGGTTTTGGTGGCGTGGCGGCAACGCTGCCAGCCGTTCCGCTGTCGAGGCTGGCAACAGCAAGCGTCAGAAGAAAAATTGAGACCATGACTCGATCCTCCAGAAAATCTCAGCCAAGATAATCACGAAAT
>JAYUQI010000137.1:0-10253 GCA_043756805.1 Sphingomonas sp. | reverse complement strand
TTCGATCGCGGCGAAATCGATGGCGACGGCAATCCGGCAGCGCCGTTCGGTTTTGGCGGCGGCGGCGGCGGGGGGTTCAATCCTGGCGCAGGGGGTGGTGCTGATTTCGGCGACATTTTCGAAGGCTTGTTCGGCGGACGGGCGGGACGATCTGGTTTTGGCGGTCGTGCTGCCCCGCCGCAAAAGGGCGCAAATGCCGCCTATCGCCTTGCGGTATCGTTTGAAGATGCCGCCGCTGGCCGCCCGCAGCGCATCACGCTGGGCGACGGCAAGACGATCGATTTGAAGTTGCCCCCCGGTGTCGAAAACGGGACGCAAATGCGCTTGTCGGGCAAAGGCGAACCCGGCCCCGCCGGCAATGGCGACGCGATTGTGACGATCCAGATCGGCAGCCATCCCTTTTACCGTCGCGATGGCGATGCCGTGCGGCTCGACCTGCCCGTGACGCTGGCCGAAGCGGTCCTTGGCGGACCCGTGCGCGTCCCGACGGTGGATGGGCCGGTCATGCTGAACGTCCCCGCCGGGACATCGTCGGGGCAGACGATGCGGCTGAAAGGGAAAGGCTTTACAGGGAAAAGCGGCGCGCGCGGCGATCAGTTGGTAACAATCGAGATCGCGCTCCCGATCAAGGACGAGGCGTTGCACGCATGGGCCGAAGAAAATCGTGCAGCACTTGGAAACCCGCGCGAGAAACTCGGCGTTTAGCCCTGCATGCAAGACGTCTCCCCCATATCCCCAGAGGAGCGTCGCAAACATCCGATCGGGCGTGCCCTCGATCAGCTTGGCCCGGGATCAGCGGTTTATGAAGTCGTGCAACGCGTTGTCGTCGGCGTGTTCAAGGATGGGTTCATCCATGCCGGCAACCTCGCCTATCTGACGCTGCTGACGCTGTTTCCCTTTTTCATCGTGACCGCCGCGCTAGCCAGCCTGTTCGGGCGCGGGACCGATACGATGCGGGCGGTCGGCTCGTTCCTCAACACGCTGCCCCCTGTTGTGCAAACGCTGCTTGAAAAGCCGATCTACGACGTGCTCAACGCACGCACCGGGGCGCTGCTCTGGCTCGGTGCGGTTGTCGGCCTGTGGACTGTTGGAAGCTTTATCGAAACAATTCGCGACATTTTGCGCCGCGCTTACGGGACGCCGTTTTCGAACCCCTTCTGGCAATACCGGCTGACGTCGATGGCGATCATCATCCTGTCCGTCATCCTTGTCATGCTGGCGTTTTCAGCGCAGGTTTTCCTCACTGCGGCCGAACAGTTTGTCTATCGCCTCGTCCCGATTGCCGATGATGCGGTGGTCTGGATCGGGCTTTCGAAGCTGATCCCGCTCTTCATCATCTGGTTCGCGCTCTATCTGCTGATCTGGTCACTCACGCCCAGCCGCTACCGGTTCGGCAAATATCCCAAATGGCCCGGCGCGCTGTTCATTGCCCTGTGGTGGTATGGTGCGCTGACGTTGCTGCCCGTCATCATTGCGCGGTTCAGCGATTATGCGCTGACCTATGGCAGTCTGGCGGGCGTCATCATCGCCCTGATCTTCTTCTGGTTTATCGGGCTCGGCATTGTGATCGGGGCGCATTTGAATGCGGCACTGGCGGAACCTGTCCCGAAACGCCTAAAGGGGCATGACAGTGATGTTACGGAGAGTTGAATGACCGGCTTGATGACGGGCAAACGCGGGCTGATCATGGGCCTTGCCAACGACCGCAGCCTGGCGTGGGGAATCGCACAGAAGCTCAGCGAAGCCGGCGCGGAGCTCGCGTTCAGCTATCAGGGCGAAGCGCTTGAAAAGCGGGTGCGGCCGCTGGCCGAGAGTTTGGGAAGCGATTTCCTGATCGACTGCGATGTGGCGGACATGGCCGAACTCGACAAGACGTTCGCAACATTGGCCGCGCGCTGGCCGACGATCGACTTCATCGTGCACGCCATTGGTTACACCAACAAGGACGCCTTGCGCGGGCGATATTGCGATGTCGATCTCGACACGTTCCTGATGACGATGAATATCAGTGTCTATTCGTTCACGGCCGTCGCCCAGCGCGCCGCAGCCATGATGCCGCCCTATGACCCGGAAACGGGCAAGGGGGGCGGTAGCATGATCACGTTGAGCTACCTCGGCGCCGAACGGGTGATCCCGCATTACAACGTCATGGGCGTGGCCAAGGCAGCGCTTGAGGCCAGCGTCAAATATCTCGCGGTCGATCTGGGTCGCGACAATATCCGCGTCAATGCGATTTCGGCGGGCCCGATCAAGACGCTCGCGGCCAGCGGCATCGGCGATTTCCGCCTGATCCTGAAATGGAACGAGCACAACAGCCCGATGAAGCGCAACACGACGATCGAAGATGTCGGCGGCGCGGGGCTTTATCTGCTCAGCGACTTGTCGAGCGGCGTGACGGGCGAGACGCATCATGTCGACAACGGCTATCATGTCGTCGGCATGAAAGCCGAGGATGCACCGGATATTGCGCTTACTTAGTTCTGCTATTTACCCGGTAAAATTGCACGCTCGTCTCGAGATTTTTGATTTCGGCGATTAAGAGAATTCGAAGGCAACAATAGCCTGCCATTCTTGAGGAACGAAGTCGTGCCAAAGATCTTTAACGAACAGGGCCTGCGCTTCCACTTCTATGCGCATGAGGGCCTCCCGCGCGAGCCCGTCCATGTTCACGTCGCCCGCGCAGGTGGCGACGCCAAATTCTGGCTGACACCTGATGTCCGTCTGGCGCGCAATGACGGGCTAAAGGCGCAAGAGTTGCGATTGGCGCGGGAAATTGCCACAAGGCGTCGTCAGGAATTAATTGATGCGTGGAACACCTTCTTTACCGGCAGCGACTGACGTTCGCTTTGACGATGACTCGATGTGGGTTACGCTCAGCGATGGGCGGACATTAGGTGTGCCGCTGGTTTGGTATCCACGCCTCCTGAATGGATCCCCGCAAGCACGCGAAGATTTTTTTATATCGCCCAGTGGCATTCATTGGGAATTGTTGGACGAGGACGTTTCGGTTGAGGGCATGCTTTTTGGTTGGCGGGAAGTTGTCGCGGGATCCCGCAAAGCCGCATGAGTCACAACAGCTTCGGCCATCTGTTCCGCTTCACGACATGGGGGGAATCGCACGGGGCTGCGCTTGGCGCGGTCGTGGATGGCTGTCCGCCGGGGCTGGGGCTGAGCGAGGCTGACCTCCAGCCGTTTCTCGACAAGCGTCGTCCGGGCACGTCGCGGTTTACGACGCAGCGGCAGGAGCCTGATCAGGTCCGCATCCTGTCGGGTGTGTTCGAGGGCAGGACGACGGGCACGCCGATCAGCCTGATGATCGAGAATGTCGATCAGCGGTCGAAGGACTATAGCGAGGTCGCACAAGCCTATCGCCCCGGCCATGCCGATTATGCGTATGACGCCAAATATGGCTTTCGCGACTATCGCGGCGGCGGGCGGTCGAGCGCGCGCGAGACGGCAGCAAGGGTGGCAGCAGGGGGCATCGCGCGGCTCGTCATCCCCGAAGTTTCGGTGATCGCGCATGTCGTCGAAATCGGCGGCGACAGGGCATCGACATTCGATGCGAACGAAATTGATCGCAATCCCTTCTTCTGTGCTGACCCTGCCGCCGCCGCGCGGTGGGAAGTGCTCGTCGATGAGGCGCGCAAAGCAGGGTCGTCGCTGGGCGCGGTGATCGAGTGCGTTGCAACCGGCGTTCCGGCGGGATGGGGGGCGCCGCTTTACATGAAGCTCGATGCCCAACTGGCGAGCGCCTGCATGAGCATCAATGCCGTCAAAGCGGTCGAGATCGGCGATGGCTTTGCCGCCGCCCGGCTGCGCGGCGAGGACAATGCCGACCGGATGCGACCCGGAGACCCAGAGTCCGGAGGTGGTCCCGAATTCCTGGCGAACCACAGCGGCGGGATTGCAGGCGGGATTTCGACGGGGCAGCCCGTGGTCGTGCGCGTCGCGTTCAAACCGACGAGTTCGATCCTGACACCCGTCGAGACTATTACCCGCGAAGGGACCGCCACCGACATCGTGACAAAGGGGCGTCATGATCCCTGCGTCGGCATCCGCGGCGCGCCCGTGGTCGAAGCGATGGTCGCGCTGGTGCTGGCCGATGCAAAGCTGATGCACCGGGGGCAATGCGGCTGAAGTTCCACCGCAGTCCTGAGCCTGTCGAAGGGCGGTTAACGCGAACCGTCCTTCGACAGGCTCAGGACTGCGAGTCAAACAGCGCATTCGTCAAACCATAAAAGGCGGATCGGGAATTTGTGTCCGCGCTTCGTTAAGCAACCGTCCCCACGTCGCACTCAGTTCGTTAAAGTAAGCGTCGTCGTCCTCAATCCGGCGGCGGATCGTCGGCTTGGCACGATCGGTCGGCACCACGATCAAGTCGAGCGGCCGCCCGACTGACAGGTTTGACCGGATGGTCGAATCGAATGAAATCAGCGCGACTTTGACTGCCTCGTCGAGCGGCGACTCCCATGTCAAAGTCCGGTCGAGGATCGGCTTGCCATATTTCAATTCGCCGATTTGCAGGAACGGCGCATCGGGCTGGCATTCGATGAAATTGCCCTCGGCATAGATCTGATACAGCGTCAGCGGTTCATCACCGACGCGGCCACCGAGCAGGATCGACGCCGAGGCGTTGATCGTGGTCCCCTGCAATGTCGCGCCGATGGCACGCCTGGCAGTCGAAAGCGCCTCGCCCACCAGCAAGGCCGCGCGGAACATCGTCGGCGCAGTGGCAAGCGTGCGGAGCGGATCGCCCTCATGATCGCCCGGCAAGCCTTCCTCGATCAGCGACAAGGCCGATTGCGTGACCGACAGGCTGCCCGCGCTCGCGGCAACGATCAGGCGGTCCTTTTCTTCGGCCAGCATGTGGAGCTTCTTGAAAATCGAGATATTGTCGATGCCCGCATTTGTGCGTGTATCGGCGACCATCACCAGCCCGGCCTTGACCAGCATCCCTACGCAATAGGTCATTGCTTACTGCTCCTGCGCCACGCGGACATCGACGTCGAGTTCCTCGATCCCCCCGCCGCGCCGTGTGCCCGATACAGGGGCAACATCCGATCCGTCGAGCCCCACCGCCACGCGGACATAGCTTTCATCGGGACAGGCGCCCGAACAAGGGTCAAGCCCGACCCAGCCAATCCGCTTGACGTGGATTTCGGCCCAGTAATGCGCCGATTGCCGCGCGCCACGATCCGGCCCGTGCAGCGAATGACCCGCCACGATCCGCGCCGGATAGCCACGCGCGCGCGCAACGGCGACAAGCAGATGGGCGGCATCGCGCACCGAACCGCTGCCGCTGTCAAGCACTTCGGTTGGCGAACGCCCGGGCTTGCCACGGCCGCCAACAATCTTGATTGCCCCGCCGACAAGGGCATTGAGCGCGTGCGCCTGTTCCAGACTGTCCGAGCTGCCGATGCTGCGGGCGAACGCCGTGATGCGGGCGTCCACGGCGGTTTGCGGCGTTGTCCGCGTATAGAATAGTGGCGGCAGCGTTTCGGCAATGCCGTTGACCACGCCGGCCATATCGTCGGTCAGCACTTGGCCGCGCACTGTCAGCGCGATTTCGGAAATCGGCCCGTCGACGTAGAGCATGGTCGTGGCATTGCCGTATCCGTCATGTCCTGTGCGCAGGCGGGCGTCGCAATCGACGTCGATCCGCCAGTCGATCACAGTTTGCGCGGCATAGTCGGTCGGCGTGACGCGCAGCAGCTGGACCACGCGGGCCTGCGGCTGGCTAAAGCGATAGATCGTGTGATGATCGATGCTCAGGCGCATGTCATATAAACCGGAACTGCCGCGAAATGGCGGCGTTAAGTTCGGCATTTTCGGCCAGAAATTCCTCGAGATACTGGTGCAGGCCGCGTTTCATCACCGCATCGATCCGCGTGTCGCCCAGCCGCGCATGACGAAGCCGCGCCAGCCGGTCGGCCTCGCCCTGAAAGCCGGTCTGCTTGCCCAGCGCTGTCAGGTGCAGCACGACTTCTTCGGCACTGGCTGCGAGCGAGCGCGGCAATTCGCGGCGGAGCATCAGCAATTCGGTAACCAGCGCGGGCTTGAGCCCTTCGCGATACAGCCAGCGATAGGCATTCACGGCGGAAACGGTTTGCAGGATCGTCGTCCATTGGTCGCGATCCACCGTGCCGCCCACCCGCTCGCCTTCGGGCAGCAGGATATGATATTTGACGTCGAGCAGCCTTGCAGTGTTATCCGCGCGCTCGATGGTTGCGCCAAGACGGATGAACCAGCTTGCGGGATTGCGCAGCATCCGCCCGATCGCCCCTTCGAACCCGCGCGTTTCGGCTTGCGCTTCATCGACGAGGCTGAGCGTCGCTTCAGTATTGCCGGGACTCGTGCGGTTCTGGAACAGCAACCACGCGCGGTTCATGGTCTGCCATGCCTCTCGCGACAAAGCCGTGCGCACGGCTTTGGCATTGTCGCGCGCGCGGTCGAGACAGGCGACGACCGAGCCGGGATGACCGGTCGAAAGCGTCAGGAACCGCGCGACATTGCGCGGCGTCAGCTTTTCACCGGTCTTGGCAAAAGCCTTGTTGGCTTCGATCACGGACAGCGCACTTTCCCACGCGGCTTCGCCCGCCGGGCGCGAGGACATCGCGTCGAGACGCACCGTGGCTTCGACCAGCCGCGCGGTAAATTCCGCGCGCTCGACATAGCGACCGAGCCAGTAAAGCGAGGAGGCAGTGCGGCTTAGCATGAGCCCTCCCCCTCATTCGCCAGCACGAAACTGTCCTTCGTGCCCCCGCCCTGGCTTGAGTTGACCACCAGCGATCCCTGTTTCAATGCCACGCGCGTCAGGCCGCCGGGGACGATCTTCACGCCGTTCGTGCCCGTCAGAACAAAAGGCCGGAAATCGACATGACGCGGGGCAATCCCCTCGTCGCACAGTGTCGGCACGGTCGATAATGCCAGCGTCGGTTGTGCGATATAGCGTTCCGGCTGGGCAATCAGCGCGGCGCGGAAGTCCTCGATCTCTTTCTTGCTCGCAGTCGGCCCGACCAGCATCCCGTAACCGCCCGATCCATCGACCAGCTTCACGACCAGTTCGGGCAGATGCTCGAGCACATATTTCAGCGCATGTTTCTCGCGGCACCGCCACGTCTCGACAATCGGCAGCAGCGGCTCGCTGCCCGAATAATAGCGGACAATATCGGGCATATAGCTGTAGATCGCTTTGTCATCGGCAATCCCCGTTCCCGGCGCGTTGACGATGGCGACATGCCCCGCGCGATAGGCCGCGATCAGGCCGGGGATGCCGAGCATGGAATCGGGACGGAAGACGAGCGGGTCGATGAAATCATCGTCCACCCGCCGGTAAATCACATCGACGCGCACCCGCCCCGTGATCGTCCGCATCCAGACGAAGTCATCGTCGACTTCGAGATCGACGGCCTCGACAAGTTCGATGCCCAGACTGTCGGCCAGAAAGCTATGTTCGTAATAGGCCGAATTGAACCGCCCCGGCGTCAGGATCACGCAGACCGGGTCCGCGCCTGCGCCAAACGGGGCCACACTGCGCAATGTCTCGAGCAGCATGTCACCATAGCTGTCGACCGGGCGAACATGATATTGGCGGAACAATTCAGGGCAAAGCCGGATCATCGCCTCACGATTTTCGAGCATGTAGCTGACGCCCGACGGCGTGCGCGCATTATCCTCGAGCACATAGAAATCATCGGGCCCGGTGCGCACCAGATCAATCCCGCAGATATGCGACCAGATATTATGCGGCGGCGCGGAGCCGACGATTTCAGGGCGGAATTGCGGATTGGTCAGGATGATTTCGGGCGGCAGGACACCGTCGTCGAGGATCTTCCGTGCGCCGTAAATATCGGTGAGGAACGCGTTGATCGCTTCGACCCGCTGGACCAGCCCGGCGGACAACCGCGACCATTCGGATGCGGTGAAAATACGCGGGACGATGTCAAACGGGATAATCCGTTCGGCAGCGTCGTCATCGCCATACACCGCAAACGTGATACCAAGCTGGCGGAATGTTGCCTCCGCCGATGCTTGCCGCCGCGCCAGTTCGCTCTGCGGCGTTTCCGCCATCCAGCGCCCGAGTTCGGCAAAGCATCCGCGCGCCTGCCGGTCGCGACTATTCCCCCAGATTTCGTCGAAGACTTTTTTCGCCATTTCACATAGACTGCGCGGAAATATTGCGATGCACAAGAGCGGGGGAAGTCATGAAGCGGCCTTTCGATGCGATCCAAAGCGAAATCCTCGAGAAAATTGCCGAGGCGCTGTTCCATGATGTCGAGATGGTTATCACGCCCGACCAAGTCGTCGAGAATATCCAGACGCAATTCGGGCTGATCGACGGCGACAAGCCCGGCCAGATCCGGCTGCTGATCACAGCGGTGTTCATTGTTCTCGGCGGTCCGCTGTTCCTGCTCGATAGCGTCGAAGGGCGCGCGGACACCATCCGTAAACGCCTTCAGGAAACCGACATCGACTTCCTTCAGGATTTGGCGCGCATCCGCACCATCATCTACGCGGGCTATTACGGCCACTGGGACGGCATCACGCAGGACGACAACGAACATAATCCGGTGCACCGCCAGATCGGCTTTACCCTGCCCAAGTTCCGCAATCGCACCGGCCCGGGCGAAGTGCCGATCACGCTGGTCGACGGGCGCGATCTGACGCATGAAGACTTTATCGGCCATGACGATTGCCCCGCCAGCGCGGGCATCATCGTCATCGGATCGGGCGCGGGCGGCGCCGTAGCGGCGTATAATCTTGCGGCACGCGGCCATGATGTCCTGATCATCGAAGCCGGACCACACGCCCCCTCGCCGCGAATCACGCATGAGGAACGGCGGATGACTGCCACACTCTACAAGGATGGCGGCATCCAGACGAGCCGCGACAATGACTTTGTCGTGTTTCAGGCGCATTGCGTCGGCGGCGGTACGGTCATCAACAATGGCATCGCGCTGCGCGTTGACCAGCCGGGCATGATCCACCCCGATGCGCCCGACGTCCTCGACAAATGGGCGAGCATCGGGGCACCGATCAACCGCGCAGCATTCGACGATGCCTATCTCGCCGTCGAAACGCATCTGGGGATCGCGCAGATCGACCCGATCATCGGGCGCAACAACGGGCAGCATATCCTTGACGGGTGGAAAGCCTATGCCGAAGCGACCGGCGATCCCGTCGATCTCGCGTCGCCCGCCACATGGTTTCGCAAGAACTGGGGACCGAAAAGCGCGGGCGCGGCATGCGCTTACTGCGGATACTGCAACACGGGCTGCCCCTATGGCCGCAAGAACGGCGTGGCGCAGTCCTACCTGATCGACGCGCGGCGCAAGGGCGCACACATCCTCGCCGATGCGCGCGTCGACCGCATCCTGTGGCGCGACGATGGCAAGACCGCCGATGGCGTCGAGCTTACGCTTTCCGATGGTCGCAAGCGCACGATCAGGGCACGCGAGGGCGTGGTCGTGGCCGCGGGGGCGATGGCATCGAGCCGCATCCTCGACGCCAGCGGGATCGCGGGCACTGGCGAGGGCATTTCGCTCAACATCGCCAGCCCCGTCTCCGCGCTGATGCCGCGCGAGATGCGGACGTGGGACGAGGACCAGATGACAACCTATGTCGACCACGGCGATTACCTGATCGAATCGCATTTCCAGTCGCCGCTGAACATGGCGACGCTGCTGACCGGCTGGTTCGGCGAGCATGCGCGCAAGATGCAGAATTATTCGCGGCTGGCCTCGGCGGGCATCCTGTTCCCCGCCGACCGCAAGGGGCGCGTGGTCGGCAACCAGTTCAGCTTCAAACTCGACATCGAAGCGGACATGCCGCTGATCCGCCGCGCGGTCGGCACGCTGGCGCGGGTGCATTTTGCCGGTGGGGCGACCGAAGTTTACCCCGGGCTGACGCGCGGCGGGACGATCATGCCCGATACCGACATCGACGCGTTCCTGCACGCGCGCATCCGCGAGGCCGACGACATCGTGCTGTCGAGCTCGCACCCGCAAGGAGGCAACGCGATGAACGAAGATGCCGCGCTCGGCGTGGTCGACACCGGGTGCCGCGTTCACGGGACGACCAATGTGATGGTCACCGATGCGAGCGTCTTTGCGAGCTGCATCCGCGTCAACGCGCAGCTGACGACGATGGCGATGGCGCATTATGCGACGCGCGGGGGCGGCGTTTTCGGCTGAGTTTTGCAGGGTCAAAAAAATTTGTTTCGGCTGTGGACCTTTTTTTCCGACGTCTGGTTT
>JAYUQI010000136.1:0-3666 GCA_043756805.1 Sphingomonas sp. | reverse complement strand
CGATGATCGACGCCATGAAATTCTGGGTGCGCGAGACGGGTATCGACGGTTTTCGCTGCGATGTTGCGATGCTGATGCCGGAACCGTTCTGGGCGCGGGCACGCGCCGAGCTGGATGCGATCAAACCGATGTTCATGCTTGCCGAAGCCGCCGAGCCCGGGCTTCACGCTCGCGCTTTCGATGTGAGCTATCATTGGAAGCTGCAGGAACTGCTCGTCGAGATCGCGAAAGGCAAAAAGACCGCAGACGATTTGCGCCGGTACTATGAAAATCCAGATCCGGCATTCAGTCCCGATGCGTGGCGCATGAACTTCACGAGCAATCACGACATCAATTCGTGGCACGGCAACGATGCCGAGAATTATGGCGCTGGCTTCGAAGCGTTTGCCGTCCTTGCTGCGACGCTGCCGGGTGTGCCGCTGGTCTATGGCGGTCAGGAAGGAGTGCTCGACAAGCGCATTGCCTTTTTCGAGAAGGATGCGATCGACTGGAAGGGCTATAAGCGCGCGCCGCTTTACCGGCGGTTGCTGACAATGAAGTCGCGCAATCCGGCGCTTTGGAACGGTGTCGCGGGCGGCAATCTCACTTTTTCAGAAACCGGCAGCCCGGACGTCGTGGCGTTCACGCGGACACGCGGGCGTCACAAGGTTCTGGTCGTCGCCAACCTGTCAGGCGCGACGCAGATAACGGCTTTCGGTGCGCTTGATCCGTGGGCAACGCAAATCGTTGAGCGTTAGGTATTCACGTTCCTGTGTCTCCAACTGGAACGGGAACATCGCCCGCCTGATCGGGTTCATCCCTGCATCGCGCCATCCCGGCGCGGCTGTCAGGAGACTTTCGATGGGTGAATTTATTGACAAAACCAAGGGTGCTGCAAACGAAGCGATTGGCAAGTCCAAGGTCGCCGTTGGTAAGCAAATGGACGATCCCAAAATAGTTGCCAAAGGGGCGGCGCAGGAACTTAAGGGTAAAGCGCAACAGGTTGCCGGCGACGTCAAAGGCAAGCTCGGCAACAAGTTTTAAGCGCCGCCATCCATCCTCTGCAAAGGAGCGCAGCACGATGTTCACATTACCGAAATTGCCGTATGCAGAAGATGCGCTGGCACCGCATATTTCTGCCGAAACGATGAAGCTTCACCATGGCAAACATCATAAGGCTTACGTCGACAAATTGAATGAGCTGTTGGCCGATGATCCGTTGATTGATTTGCCGCTGGAAGAAGTGATTCAGAGCACGCATGGCAAACCGACGAAGCAGGCAATTTTCAACAATGCTGCCCAGATATGGAATCATGATTTTTTCTGGAAATCGATGGCACCCGATGGCGGCGGCACGGCGACAGGGCCAATCATGCAGCTGATCGATGATAAGTTTGGTGATGCCAAAGCCTTTGGCAAAGCTTTTTCTGACGCAGCAGCGGCGCATTTCGGTTCGGGCTGGATATGGCTGTTGCTGGATGGCGAGGCACTGGACATTGTGACGACACATGATGCTGACCTCCCGCTGGTGCATGGCTGGACGGCGCTTGCGACGTGCGACCTTTGGGAACATGCCTATTATCTCGATTATCAAAATCGGCGTCCGGAATTTGTTCAGACGTTTCTTGATCATTTGATCAATTGGGATTTTGCCAACGCCAATCTGTCGACAGCGAAAGTTTCGGAACCGGCATAACGAATATCAATAATGGTTCGCGCATGCGGGAACATTGTTTAGGGTCTGTGGTTCCCGTGGTTCTGCACAAGGAGCGCACATGTCTTTAAAAGCTGCACTATTGCCCGAACTCCCGTTTTTGCGTCGATATGCGCGCGCGCTTACAGGGTCGCAAAAATTGGGTGATGCTGCTGTGCGTGAAACGCTTGAGGCACTTTTGATTGCTCCGGCCGAATTCGACATGACAAAGCCGCCACGACTTGAGCTCTATCGGGTATTTCACAAGCTCTGGCAGGGCATGGCACAGGTCGGTCGTGACGGCGGACCTGTCGGGAGCTTAGCCGTCCATGCGCGGCAGTCGTTGCTACTGACCGCTGTCGAAGGTTTCAGCATTGGTCAAACGGCGGAGATTCTTGATAGCACCGTTGATGGTGTCACCAACGAAATTGAGGCGGCACGCGAAGCAATCACCAATGATCTTCATGCGAAGGTGATGATTATCGAGGATGAATCGATCATCGCGCTGCACATCAGATCGATCGTCGAGGGCCTCGGTCATAGTGTCGCAGGAATTGCGCGCACACGGCAAGAAGCCGTTGATCTGGCGGGCCGTGTGCAACCCGAACTCGTCCTCGCCGATATCAGCCTTGCCGATGGATCAAGCGGCATTGATGCCGTCAAGGATATTTTGAGCGTCATGGACGTGCCGGTCATTTTCATCACGGCGTTTCCCGAACGCTTGCTGACCGGCGAGCGGCCCGAACCGACTTATCTGATTACCAAACCGTTTGAACCGGAAACCGTTACGGCGACGATCGGTCAGGCGTTGCTCGTCCATCGTGAACTGCATGCGTCGCCCGCCGAGGTCGCTGCCTGACGCGGGAACAAATCCCCGGCACTTTGGTTAATATTGCAACGCAGCATTTGCGCCACTGACGTGGGTGGTCCGCTTTATTTGACGCACCCTTTGCCATCGCCTTTGCGTTGGTCATTCGACGGTTAGTGTGCGCGTCAACGGGAGGCGTATGCGATGTATGAGACTGTCGGAGCTACCGTTTTCGAAGATGAAGTCATGTCACAGGCTGGCGCTAAGCCAAAGGCAGCAGTGACCACGCGTGTCGCTCTTGTCGGAGGCTTTACGCCGCGGCGATGCGGCATCGCGACTTTCACTGCGGACATTTATGACTCGCTATTGGTGGCGGCAGAGAATGTCGTGGTGGATGTTTATGCGATGACCACAGTTGCCGAGCAGACTATGTTTGATCCGGTTGTTGTCGCTTCAATCATCGGGGGTGACGCCCAAAGCTTTCGCGATGCCGCAGCACAGATTAATGATAGCGGCCCCGATGTGGTTTGGCTTCAGCATGAGTTTGGCCTGTTCGGCGGCACTGCGGGCGACATGATATTCGAACTGGTTGACCGTATTGCAGCGCCCCTGATCGTAACGTTGCACACGGTCGTTGCTGATCCCGATCCGGATCAAATGCGCGTTATGAAGCGATTGGTCGCCCGCGCGTCGAAGCTCATGGTCATGTCTGATCAGGGTCGATCCCTGCTACAACGCGTCTACGGTGCCGATGCAGACCAGATTCTGCTCATCCCGCATGGTGTGCCGGATCGCCCTTTCGGCCGTTCGGCACAGTTCAAAACCAAGTTCGGCTTTGACGGCAAGAAAGTGCTGATGACGTTCGGCCTTTTGTCGCCAGGTAAAGGGATTGAGGCAGTCATTGCCGCACTACCCGCTATCATCTCCGATCATCCAAATGTGCTTTACTGTATAGCTGGAGCAACGCATCCCAACCTCGTCGCGCGCGAAGGCGAGGCGTATCGCGAGCGGCTTCATGCCCAAGCGGATGCGCTGGGTGTGGCTGATCATATCCATTGGATAGATGCGTTTATTGAAACGCCCGAACTTCTCGATTTGCTTGAAGCGGCAGACATTTATGTGACGCCTTATCCAGGCGCGGCTCAGTCTACATCGGGCACGCTGTCCTATGCGGTGGCGCTAGGCA
>JAYUQI010000135.1:0-3682 GCA_043756805.1 Sphingomonas sp. | reverse complement strand
AAGTTATGGACGCGTCTGCGGTGGCGATGTGCCGTGATAACAATATTCCGATCGTTGTCTTCAACATCCGCGAACAGGGCAATCTTGCCACGGTTCTGGGTGGCGGAGGCGTTGCAACGGTCGTGGGGAACGAGGAAGCCTGAAAATGCCAGCTTATGACAAATCCGATCTCGAACGACGCATGCACGGTGCCGTTGAATCGCTGAAGGGCGATCTGGCGGGCCTGCGTACGGGGCGCGCATCGGTTAACCTGCTCGATCCGGTTACCGTCGAGGTGTATGGCGCACATATGCCGCTCAACCAGGTTGCGACTGTGTCGGCACCCGAACCGCGGATGTTGTCGGTTCAAGTGTGGGACAAGGGCAATGTCGGCCCGGTCGACAAGGCGATCCGTTCGGCCGGGCTGGGCCTGAACCCGATTGTCGATGGCACGACGATCCGCCTGCCGATTCCCGACCTGACCGAGGAACGGCGCAAGGAACTGGCAAAACTCGCCGGGCAATACGCCGAAAAAGCACGGATTGCCGCGCGCAATGTCCGCCGCGATGGGATGGACGCGCTCAAGATTGACGAGAAAAAGGGCGACATCAGCGAAGACGAGCGCAAGCGGCACGAGACCGAAGTCCAGAAGCTGACCGACAGCACGATCGGTGAGCTTGATGCGGCGGCGAGCACGAAGGAAAAGGAAATTCTGGGCAAGTGACCGCGCTGGCGGCCAGCTCTTTACCCAAATCCGGCGCGGCGGCGGGTATCCCGCGCCATGTTGCCATCATTATGGATGGCAATGGCCGCTGGGCAAAGAAACGCCACCTGCCGCGCATTGCCGGGCATCGCAAAGGCATCGAGGCGGTGCGCGTTGTGTCGCGTGCAGCGCGTGAAGCCGGCATCGAAGTGCTGACGCTTTATGCATTTTCATCGGAGAACTGGCGGCGACCGGTCGAGGAAGTCAGTGACCTGATGGGGTTGCTGCGGCATTTCATCAGATCAGACCTTGACGAGATGGTCGCCGAAAATGTCCGCCTTCGCGTCATCGGCGATTACCGCGTGTTCACGCCTGATCTTGTCGAACTGATTGACGGCGCTCTCGCGCGGACGGCAGCGAATACCGGTGCGACGCTGGTCATTGCGCTCAATTACGGGGCGCAGGACGAGATTGTCCGCGCGATCCGGCGATTGGTGGCGGACGACCCCGCAACAATTGATGCGGGCAAGGTTCAGGCCGCGCTCGACACCGGCGATTTGCCGCCGGTCGATCTCATGATCCGCACGTCGGGCGAGCAGCGTCTGTCGAACTTCATGCTGTGGCAGGCGGCTTATGCCGAATTGCTGTTCGTCGATACGTTGTGGCCTGATTTCGGGAAAGCCGAACTGGCCGATGCGGTCGCGGCCTATTGCTTGCGCGAGCGGAGGTTCGGCGGACTTTGAACGAGTTGACCAAGCGAATTGTCAGCGGCGTGTTGCTTGCCGCGTTGCTGCTCGGCGACTTGTGGCTGGGATCATACGCTTATGCTGGGTTGCTGATTATTGGCGGTCTGGTCGTCTATCGCGAATTTTTTCGTTTGGTTGACCAGATGACGCCGTCGACTATCGCGCGCGTTACCTGGCTTCTGTTTGGGCTGGCCTATGTTGGCGCGGCGGGTTTCGGCCTGTGGGCCTTGCGCTCGATTGAGGGGGATGGGTTTTTCTATTCGCTCTGGTTGTTTCTCGTGGTCTGGGCGACCGATGTTGGCGCTTATGTTTTTGGCCGCTCGATTGGCGGGCCCAAAATCGCGCCGTCAATCAGCCCTTCGAAAACATGGGCTGGTTTATTTGGTGGTATCGTTTTTGTGACGGTCGTGATGGTTGGCATGTCGATGTTCGGGCGCTGGGATCATGTGTTTTTCAGTGGGCCAGCGCTGGCGATTGGTTTTGCGATATGGGGCATTCCGCTCGTCTTTTTGGCGCAGGGCGGCGATTTTTTTGAAAGCTGGATGAAGCGACGGGCGGGCGTGAAAGATTCGGGAACATTGATACCAGGACACGGCGGATTGTTTGATCGTGTTGACGGTTTGCTGCCCGTGGCGATTGTCTTTCCGTGGTGGATGGGGCTGGCATGAACCGCCGCAGTGTTTCCATCCTCGGCGCGACCGGGTCAGTCGGCTCGTCGACACTCGACTTGATTTTCCACGCGCCCGATCAGTTCGACGTCATCGCCCTGACCGCGCAGCGCGATGTGGCAGGGCTGGCGAAGGCTGTGCGGATGACGGGCGCGAAGCTCGCGGTTATCGGCGATGCGTCGCTTTATGAAGACCTGAAGGCGGCGCTCGACGGATCGGGTGCTGAGATCGCTGCTGGTCCTGATGCCATTATCGATGCGGCACGGCGTCCGGTCGACTGGACGATGGCTTCGATTGTCGGTTGTGCAGGTCTCAAATCGACGATGGCGGCGCTCGAGGGCGGGTTGACAGTGGCGTTGGCGAACAAGGAATCGCTGGTGTCAGCGGGCGCGCTCATGACGCAGGCCGCGACGGCTTCGGGTGCGCTGCTGCTCCCCGTTGATTCCGAACATAATGCTATTTTTCAGTGCCTTGCAGGCAATCCTTCAAAGCGCGTTCGACGTATTGTTCTGACCGCAAGTGGTGGTCCGTTTCGCACATGGTCGCGCGCCGAGATGGCTGACGTGACACCCGAGCGCGCGGTCCAGCATCCCAACTGGTCAATGGGCGCGAAAATCTCGGTCGATTCGGCGACGCTGATGAACAAGGGCCTCGAAGTGATCGAGGCGCATTACTTGTTTGGCGTCGAAAGCGCGCGCCTTGATATTCTCGTGCATCCCCAGTCAGTCATTCATTCGATGGTCGATTATGTCGATGGATCGACGCTTGCGCAGCTGGGATCGCCCGATATGCGCATTCCGATCGCGTCAACGCTGGCGTGGCCCGACCGGATGGAAACGACGGCCAAGCCGCTTGATCTGACCGAGATCGGGCGCCTCGATTTCGAAGCGCCGGACCCTGACCGTTTTCCCTGTTTGAAACTTGCGCGCGATGCGCTGGAGGCTGCGGGGGCGCGCCCTGCGGTCCTCAATGCAGCCAACGAGATTGCAGTCGCCGCGTTTCTCGGTCAGCGCATCGGCTTTCTGACTATCGCCGACGTTGTGAAAGCGACGCTCGACCGCTATGATCCTGATGCCCCTCAGACGATCGAAGACGTGCTCGCTGTCGATACCGAGGCACGTGCGGTCGCCGCAATGATCATGAAAGAAGTCGCTGCTTGATCGAATCCCCCAGCTTCCTTTGGACGATCCTGTTCTTCATATTAGCGATTTCGCCGCTCGTGTTCATTCACGAAATGGGGCATTATCTTGTCGGGCGCTGGTGCGGCGTGAAGGCTGAGGCTTTCTCGATTGGCTTTGGCCGCGCGATCGCCAAATGGACCGACAAGCGCGGGACGGCGTGGCAGATTGGCTGGCTGCCGCTTGGCGGGTATGTCCGGTTCGCCGGCGATATGGGCGTATCGAGCCAGTCTGATCCCAACTGGCTGAAACTGCCGCCCGAAGAGCGCAACCAGACGTTCCAGTCAAAAACATTGTGGCAGCGCACGTTGATCATCCTTGCTGGACCACTGACGAATTTCCTGTTTGCAATCATTGTTTTCATAGCGTTGTTTGGCACGATTGGTGAACCACGGACCCCGCCGGTGA
>JAYUQI010000134.1:0-3704 GCA_043756805.1 Sphingomonas sp. | reverse complement strand
GGCGACAAGCGGGTTATCGAGCGCTTGCGCCAGATCGTAAACCGGCGCGACGGGCACAAGCCCGCCGAGCCGCTCGACCCAGAAAGCTGTCGGATGCTGGAGGAAAATGCCGTCGAGAATGGTGGTCAGCTGGTCGCGGTTTTCGAGGCGCGCGGGGATGGTCGCAAAGCGTGGATCGTCCTTCAGATGCGGTGCGTCGATCGTGTCGGCAAGCAGCGTCCAGAACTTCGGTATTTGCGCCATCACAAAGACCCAGCCATCGGCGGTCCTGAAGGTCTGGCTGGGCGTGACGCTCGGGTGCGCGGAACGCGGCGCACGGCCGACGACATGATCGGCGTTGAGATACCAATAGGCCGGATAGCTGGTCTGATGGATCGCCGCATCGAGGAGCGATATGTCGTAATCGCGGCCCTTGCCTGTGGCCTTGGCGTCGAGCAGCCCTGCGAGCGTCGACGTGGCGAGCATCGTTCCGGTTATGAAGTCGACCATGCTCAGGCCAAAGCGCGTCGGCGGGGCGTCGGGTTCGCCCGTGACCGACATGAACCCGGCTTCGGCCTGCATCAGATAATCATAGCCGGGCCACGACGCGCGTGGGCCGGTGCGGCCATAGGCGCTGGCGTGGACGCAGACGATGGCGGGATTGACCTTGCCCAGCGCGGCGTAATCGAGGCCGAGCTTGGCGGGGAGGTTACCGCGCGCATTGTTTGTGACGGCATGTGCCGTGGTGGCGAGGCGGCGCAGGATTTTCTGCCCCGCGCTGGTCCGCGTGTCGAGCGTGATCGATTTCTTGTTGAGATTGAAGGTCTGGTAAAACAGGCTGTCGTCGTCGCCGAGGTAGAACGGCCCGGTCATCCGCGCCGAGTCGCCGCCGCCCTTGCCATCTTTGGCGGGGGGTTCGATCTTGATGACTTCGGCCCCGAGCTGGGCAAGGAACATGGTGCCATAGGGACCGGCACCATATTGTTCGGACGACAGGATGCGATAGCCGGAGAGGGGGAGGGTCATGCAAAGTCCTCGTCATTCCCGCCTGCGCGGGAATGACGAATAATGGTCATACAGGATTCGCCTTCAGCCACTGCTTGGCGACGATCATGCGCTGCATTTCGTTGGTGCCTTCGCCGATGCACATCAGCATGGAATCGCGGTAGAAGCGTTCGATTTCATATTCTTTCGAATAGGAATAACCGCCGAAAATTCGCATTGCGGTCTGGCTGTTTTCGACGGCGGCTTCAGACGCGAAATATTTGGCCATCCCAGCTTCCATGTCGCAGCGGTCGCCACGGTCATAGGCTTCGGCGGCATCGAACGTGAGCAACCGCGCGGCGCGGGCGCGGGTGACCATTTCGCCGAGGTAAAGCTGGATCGCCTGATGCTCGGCAATCGGTTTGCCCATTGTCTGGCGCATTTGCGCATATTCGGTGGCGAGGCGGAGTGATCCCTCTGCCAAGCCCACGCCGCGCGCCGCGACGTTGATGCGGCCCAGTTCAAGTCCGCCCGTGGCCTGAAAAAACCCCTGACCCTCGATGCCGCCGATGAGGTTGTCAGCGGGGATACGGTAATCCTCGAAAATCAGTTCGGCGCTGTCGATCGCGTGATAGCCGAGCTTTTCGAATTTCTTGCCGTTGGTGAAGCCCGGCGGACCTTTGGGGGCGATGAACAGGCTCATCCCCTTGTAACGCGGATCGGCTTTCGGGTCGGTTTTGACGAGAAGCGCAAAGCAGCTGCCGTTGATGCCGTTCGAGATCCACGTCTTGGTGCCGTTGATGACATAATCATCGCCGTCGCGGACGGCTGTCGTGCGGATGGCTTGCAGATCGGTGCCGGCATTGGGTTCGGTGAGCGCCAGCCCGCCGCGGATTTCGCCGCTCGCGAATTTGGGGAGCCACTTTGCTTTCTGCGGTAGCGTGCCGAAGCGTTCGACGGCACAGGCCATGATCAGGTGCGAATTGAAAATACCAGTGATCGCCATCCAGTAGGACGAGATATGCGCGACGATCTTTGCGTAGGTCGTGCAGGGCAGGCCGAGGCCGCCATATTCCTGACCAATCGTGGCGCCGAACAGCCCCATCTCGGCCATCTGCGCGACGAGTTCGGCAGGCCAGATGTCGCCGTGATCATGCTTCATGACGACAGGGCGGACTTCTTTCTGCACCCATTTGTCGATGGCATCGAGGAAAGCGCGTTCCTCGTCGGGGTCCATTGCGGGGCGATAGGTATTGAGTGCGGTTGCCATGATTTAAGTGTCCATAGGGCCGAAGCCCTTTTTCCAGATGAGCATTTGCCGTTCGAACGTGCAGACGACAACGCCGTCCTGATTTTTGCCGATGGTTTTGACCGTCACGATCCCCTGTTCGGGCCGCGACTTGCTTTCGCGTTTTCCCATGACTTCGCTTTCGGCATAAAGCGTGTCGCCGGGGAAAAGCGGCGCGGTCAGGCGGATGTCGGACCAGCCGAGATTGGCGACAGCTTTCTGGCTGACGTCCGACACGCTCATCCCGACCATCAGCGCAACCGTCAGCGGTGAACAGACCAGTGGCTTTTTGAATTCGGTCTTCGACGCAAAATTATAGTCGAAATGCGCAGGATGCGTGTTCATCGTCAGCAGCGTAAAGCTGACATTGTCATAGTCAGTGATCGTCCGGCCGGGGCGATGTTCGTAAACGTCGCCCTCGATGAACTCTTCATAATAGCGCCCATAATTCTCGCGGAAGCGGCGCGGGCCCACTTCGATGACACCATCACGCATTGGCCTTGTCTCCTTGCGCCAGGATCCGGCGGTATCGCGCCATGACGGGCGCTTCGAGCATTTTGCCGTTCCACCGCAAAGCGGATTCACCGGCGGCAGCATAGGCAGCTTCGGCTTCGTGCGCTTCGGCGATTTCTTCCGGTGTCGGGCGCATGACGCCGTGAACGACCGCGACATGCTTTGGGTGCACGACTGATTTCGCGGTGAAGCCCATTGTCTTGACGCGCGCGACTTCGGCAGCGAGGTCGTCGAGATTGTCGAGATCGAGCCAGGGGACATCGACCGAGGGCACGCGGGCGGTGGCACAGGCCATGACGATGGCTGAACGCGCGGCGACGAGGGCGTCCCACGACATCGCGACGCCGAGTTCGCCGGCAAAGTCCGCGCCGCCGAGCATGACGCCGCAGATGCCGGGGGAAGCAGCGACGGCTTGCGCAACGCCCACGCCTTTGACCGTTTCGATGAGCGGAAGGAGGCCAACTTCGGGACCGAGGATGGCGCGGGCGATTTCGATTTCGGCAACAGCTTCGACCATCGGGATCATGATATATGGCGGCTTTGCGTTTGATAGCGCGAGCAGGTCAGCCAAACCCTGCTTCGTGCGCAAAGCGTTGATGCGGATGCCGAGGCGCGGGTTGCCCAGCGCGGCGATGGCAGCGGCACGGGCGGTGTCTTTATCCGCCGGACCAACCGAATCCTCGAGATCGATGACGACAAGGTCAGCGCCGCTGGCCAGCGCTTTGTCGAAGCGTTCCGGGCGGCTGCCCGGCACGAACAACAGGCTTTGATAGCCGAGCAGTGCACTCATGATAATCGCATTCCCTGCATATCTCCTAATTTGTCCGGACAACTTGCAGTGTCAAGTTTTTTGGGTCAACCCGGTTTCACTACCCCTAGCCAAGATGTGGCGACAAGCAACGCATAGACGCACCACACCCAATAGCGCGTGGTGTTCATG
>JAYUQI010000133.1:0-29253 GCA_043756805.1 Sphingomonas sp. | reverse complement strand
CGGTAAATCCTCGAAGCATTTGTGGATGACGTCGAAGAACACGTCGAGTGGCGGCGGTTCCATGCCCGGGTAAGATGACGGAAAGCCGCCACCAACATCGACAACATCGACAGTGACGCCGGCATCAACGATCGCCGTGCGGACACGTTGCATTGCTTCGGAATAAGCGGCGGGCGACATCGCTTGACTGCCGACATGGAAGCAAATGCCGAGGGCGTCGGCCATTTGACGCGTTGCAATCAGAAGTTGACGTACTTCATGCGGTTCGGCGCCAAACTTCGAAGCAAGGCTGAGCTTGGAATGCTCCGACGACACGCGCAAACGCACGCATAGCGTCAAGTCAGTCGCACCCTTCGTCGCGCGCTCGATCTTTTCGAGCTCTTCCATTGTGTCGAGCGAGAACGTGCGGACACCGTGGTCGAAATAGGCTTCCGAAATGGCCTCCTCAGCTTTCACCGGGTGCATGAAGCATAGCGTCGCCTGCGGCAAAGTCCCCGCAACAAGACGCACTTCTGCAATCGAAGCGACGTCATAATGCGTGATGCCGTTGTTCCACAGGATCGTCAGCAGGTCGGGCGATGGATTCGCCTTTACTGCATAGATCGACCGTCCCGGAAACTTCTCAACGAAGAAGCGGGCGGCACGCGATGCGGCATGCGGGCGAGTGAGCGTAACCGGCTGAACCGGCTTTAGGGCAGTCGCTAGCCCCAGCGCGCTATGATACTTGTGCAATTCAAGGGACCTCCAAATGGCTTGCGCCGGTCGTTGAGCTGCCTTGCGGTTGGAAGTCCAATGGGGCAGCGGGAAGCGGCGATATATGGGCGGTAATCCCTCATGTAAAGTGGTAGATGAGTTGCAGGCATCAGAACCGAAAAGGAAACGCCAGACCGTGAGAATTCCAAGCCTTGAGGGGATCCGAGCCGCGGCAGTCGCAGTGCGACAAGTCGTACCACCGACGCCGCTGCTTGACGTTGAAATCGCAGGTGTAACGGTCTTTGCAAAAGCAGAATCATTGCAGCCGATTGGCGCTTTCAAACTGCGTGGTGCCTGGCATCGTTTGAGTTCGCTAACGCCAGCAGAGCGATTGCGCGGCGTCGTCGCATTTTCATCGGGCAATCATGCCCAAGGTGTGGCGTGGGCCGCACGCAGGCTTAGTATGCCTGCGACAATCGTGATGCCCTCGGATGCACCAGCAGCGAAACTTGATGGGACACGGGCGCTTGGTGCCGAGATCGTCCTTTGTAACCGTATGACCGAAAGCCGCGAAGAGATTGCGGCTGCGCTTGCTGCCGACCGAGGTGCAACGCTCGTGCCCAGCTTCGATGATCCCTGGATCGTCGAAGGACAGGGGAGTGCTGGGATTGAAGCAACCGAGCAACTGGCAGCACGAGGGCTTACCGCGCCAGATCTGATCGTAGCCTGTTGCGGCGGCGGCGGGTTGGCCGCAGGGCTGGCCTTGGCTTGTCCGGAGGCGCGCATCGTCGTGGTCGAACCCGAAGGCTGGGATGACATGACACTGTCACTGGCGGGCGGGCATATCGTTTCCGTGGCCGACGATCCGCCATTGACCGCCTGCGATGCGTTGCAGACGAAACGGGTGGCAGCGCTGACGTTTGGCATATTAAAAGCGCGCGATGCGACTGGCGTTGCGGTGAGCGAACTCGAGACTGAAAATGCGATCCGTTTTGCTTTCGCAAATCTCCGGTTGGTTCTCGAACCCGGCGGCGCCGTTGCTTTAGGTGCTTTGCTGAGTGGTAAAGTGGTCCCGACCGCACGGACGCTGGTGATCTTGTCAGGCGGTAATGTCGACGCGGCGCAATTTGCCGCTATTATCGCACGATGATGATCGGGGCTGTTCTGCTGGGTGTCGCAATGCTTGGTGCTACCGCCCTTGCCTTCGGCGGGGTCATGATGCTGCGAAACGGGGCGGACCCTATGCGCGGCTGGTTGATGATTGCTGCCGCTGTCGTCGTCGTGGGCAACGTCCTGATACTGACGGTTTAACGATCCGGAAGGTTATCGAAAGTCCGGCGGATTTCTTTCAGGGTTGCTGCCGTGATCTGGAGATCACTCGAACGAAACTCTGACATGATTTCAAGGATGTCGGGCGCCATATCGGCCACGGCCTCTGCATGTTTGGCACGACCGGCGTCGGTCAGAAAAACGCACTCATGCCCATCGACCCAGTCGACTTCGATAAAGCGGCGCGCGGCGAGTGCGGACACGGTCGCGCGCATCGCCGCTATCTCGACCTGAAAGCACCATGCAAGCGTCTTCAGCTTTTCAGTTACTTTGCCCAACCGGACGAAATGGTTGAGTACCCCGAAATCCGCTGCGGCAAGATCGGCGAGAAGCGCGGGTTCAAACCGCTGACGCACCAGATGCTCAATGATCGCTATTTCGGTGAACAGATCGAGATAAAGATGCTTTGTGCTTTCGTCATAAGCAAGCTCTTCGTCGGCCATGTCCATGCTCCTTAACGGATCGGCGAATCGGGCGCGAGACGCATGTCGAGATAACGATCGACTGACTTCATCAGATCGACCTGTTCATGTTCGAAGAAATGGTTTGCGCCGCGAATTTCGTCATGGTGGATCGTGATGTGGCGCTGCGTACGGAGCTTGTCGACCAGCTTTTGCACGGCATTGGGCGTCACCACCTCGTCACCAGTCCCCTGAATGATGATGCCCGACGAGGGGCAGGGTGCCAGAAACGTAAAATCATACATATTTGCTGGCGGCGCGATGGAGATGAACCCCTTGATTTCGGGACGACGCATCAAAAGCTGCATCCCGATCCAGGCACCAAAGCTGAACCCGGCAATCCACGTTGTTTGCGCTTCGGGATGAATCGACTGAACCCAGTCGAGTGCTGACGCTGCATCGGACAATTCACCGACGCCGTTGTCAAACACCCCTTGCGATTTTCCGACACCGCGAAAGTTGAAACGCAGCGTGGCGAACCCGCGCCGGACGAAAGTCTGATAAAGCGATTGGACGATCCGGTTGTTCATCGTGCCGCCACCCTGGGGATGCGGATGAAGAATCATGGCCACGGGTGCGCGCGGACGCGGGCCTGGATTGAAACGGCCTTCAAGGCGACCTTCCGGCCCCGGAAAAATAACTTCGGGCATGGGCACTTTCTGTAAAAATTAAGCGCGCGGGGCAGATGTCTCGCGTTGCGGTCGCGGCCTATATAGGCAAGGAGGGCGCAAGAGCAACGATAACGGACGCAAACGACTTGGCCGACCGGCTTTATCTTGACCATGCAGCGACAACACCAGCCTTGGCCGTGGCACGGGCAGCCGTTGCTGAAGGTCTTGCCCGCTGGGCAAACCCGTCATCGCCGCACGCAGAGGGCCGCGCCGCACGTGCGATGCTCGAAGACGCGCGCGAGCGAGTAAAGGCTGCACTCGATTGGGATGGCGAGGTGCTATTTACCAGCGGCGCGACAGAAGCCATTACCATCGCCCTGCAACGCACCGACTTTGACGCAGTTCTGGTCAGTTCGGTCGAGCACGATGCGGTTCACCGTGTCGTGCCCAATGGCTATCTTGTTCCCGTCGGCAGCGATGGCTTGATCGCGCATGATGCGCTGGTTGGTCGGCTCGGCGCGTTGGGTGCGCGGCGGCCGCTGGTCGCGATCCAGTCCGTCAATAACGAAACCGGTGTCCAGCAGCCCCTGGGCGTATTGGCGGGCGTTGTGAGAGCTGCAAGCGGCATCCTGTTTGTTGACGCATCGCAATCGGCGGGCAAGCAGATGCTGCCGAATGCCGATCTGATTGCGATTTCGGGGCACAAATTTGGTGGGCCTCCCGGCGTCGGCGCTCTGCTTGTTCGTGATTTGCGCACACTTGGAGCCAGCGGTGGACAGGAGCGTGGGTATCGCCCCGGAACCGAGAATCTGCCCGGTGTTTTGGGCATGGCCGCTGCATTGGAGTATCCGCGCGGCTGGATCGAGCGTGCGGGCGAGCTGCGCGCGCACCTCGACGCGGCAATCGAAGGCGCTGGAGGCCAGATTGTGGCCAAAACAAGTGCCCGCCTTGCAACAATAGCGGGCTATCGCATGCCGGGTATTGCCTCGTCGGCACAACTGATTCAGTTTGATTTGGCGGGCATTGCGGTTTCGGCGGGCAGCGCATGTTCGTCGGGCAGTTTGAAGCCGAGCCATGTTCTGGCAGCGATGGGCTGGGGCGAGGTGGAGGCCAACGAAGTCATTCGCGTGTCCTTTGGCCCCGAAACCAACCGGGCGGACGTGTATCGCTTTATCGAGGCGTGGAAGCGCATTGCGGGGCGGGCGGGGTGATCTACCTCGACTATCAGGCGACAACACCTCTCGCACCCGAAGCGCGAGACGCGATGCTGCCTTGGTTCACTGGCGACGGATCGGCCAATCCGCATTCGTCGCACATCGCCGGACGCGCAGCCAAAGCCGCTGTCGAACGCGCGCGCGAGCAAGTCGTTTCGCTTTTGCCTGCTGGCGGCAATGTCTATTTCACAAGTGGCGCGACGGAAGCCGCGAATTGGGCGCTGCAAGGCGTGGTCGGGAGGGGGGGTGTCGTCCTGCCCGCAACCGAACATGCCTGCGTCCGAGACACGGCGCTCTTCCTTCGAGAGCGGGGCCATGACGTCACGTTGCTCGCCGTCGATCCTGATGGACTGATTGATGCATCGACGCGCATCCCGACTGGGACGACGATTGTTGCGACGATGCACGTTAATAACGAGATCGGTGTCATTCAGCCTGTCGACGCGTTGGCCAAGGCCGCACACAACGCCGGCGCGTTGTTCTTTTGCGATGCGGTGCAGAGCTATGGGCGGATCGCCATTCCCGATGGCTGCGACATGATCGCGATCAGTGCGCATAAGATCCACGGGCCAAAAGGTGTCGGCGCGCTATGGGTGCGTGATGGGGTGACGCTGACACCATTTATGCACGGCGGCGGGCAGGAAGGGGGGCTGCGTTCAGGGACGCTTTCACCTGCGCTATGCGCTGGCTTCGGTGCGGCAGCAGATCTGGCAGTGGCACGATTTGATGAGGATGCCGCCCATGTGGCCCGGCTCTGGGACTCAGCAGTGGGTCGTCTGGGCCAGAATTGGACAATCAACGGCTCGGTTGCCGATCGCTATAAGGGCAACCTCAACATCCGTTTGGACGGCCTCGACGCAAGCCGCGTGATTTCGGAGTGCCGCAATATCGCGTTTTCGACAGGATCGGCGTGTGCGAGCGGATCGGGGCGACCGAGCCATGTCCTGACGGCATTGGGCCTGTCACGCGCCCGAGCGCAATCGAGCCTGCGTATCGGGTTCGGCCGTTATACGACAGCGGCAGAACTCATCGATGCAATCGACCAGATCAACGCAGCGGCGGACCGGCAGATGGATATCGCGGCATGATTCGTGTTCGGTTCGTCGGTGCCGATGGTGTTGTCACGAGCGATGTCGATGCCCATCCGGGTGATCGCCTACTTGAAGTGGCGCAGAATGACGGACAGCCCCTTGAAGGAACATGCGAAGGTCAGATGGCCTGCTCGACCTGCCACGTCATTATTGCGGCCGAAGATTTCGGGCGGTTGCCACCCGCGCGCGAAGAAGAAGAGGACATGCTCGACCTCGCCACCGGGGCGACGCGAACGAGCCGATTGGCCTGCCAGATTATTCTCACCGACGCGATGGACGGCCTGACCGTTCGCATTCCGCCCGAAAGCCGAAACATGCAGGGGCGTTGATTCGCGCGGGCGTTTGCACCATATGCGCGTTCGGAAGTCGGGCGGACGGTGCTCTCGCCAACCTGGTCAGATCCGGAAGGAAGCAGCCACAACGAATTCGTGTCGGGTCGTTCCGGCTTCCACCGCGAGCCGTCCTTTGGACGGTGAGCGCGGCCAGCGAAACGCAGTTTCGACTGACGACGTGGCTTTGCCACGGCGCGCTTCGCAGAGGAAGGACAGGGCTTCGACAAGCTCAGCCAGAACGGTTAGGGGTAGGAGCAATGACCACATCCCAACCTTACCGCGTGCTTGCCCGCAAATACCGTCCGCAGACCTTTGCCGAGCTGATCGGACAGGATGCGATGGTGACGACGCTGGGCAACGCCATCAAGCGCGACCGGCTTGCGCACGCCTTTTTGCTCACTGGCGTCCGTGGGGTCGGCAAGACATCGACCGCCCGGCTGATTGCTAAGGCACTCAATTGCATCGGGCTGGACGGGCAGGGCGGGCCAACGATCGATCCGTGCGGGGCCTGTGAACCCTGTGTCGCGATTGCGGAGGGGCGGCATATCGATGTCGTTGAAATGGACGCTGCGTCGAACACCGGTGTCGACGATGTCCGCGAAATTATCGAGGCCGTTCGCTATTCGGCGGTCTCGGCGCGTTACAAGGTCTACATCGTCGACGAAGTTCACATGCTGTCGAAGAATGCCTTCAATGCATTGTTGAAAACATTGGAAGAACCGCCACCGCATGTAAAGTTTCTGTTTGCCACGACCGAGGTCAACAAAGTGCCGGTGACAGTCTTGTCGCGATGCCAGCGCTTCGACTTGCGCCGTATTCCGGTCGAGACGCTGGCTGCCCATTTTGCGATGGTGTCCAAAGCGGAATCGGTCGACGCGGAACCCGAAGCGCTGGCGCTGATCGCTCGCGCGGCCGAGGGTTCGGTTCGCGACGGTCTGTCGATCCTTGATCAGGCCATTGCGCACGCTGACCTCGATGGTGGTGGTGCTGTGAGTGCAGCGCAGGTCCGCGATATGCTGGGTTTGTCCGACAGAGGGGCATTGCGCCGTTTGTTCGGCATGATTTTGAATGGCGAAGGGCCGGCGGCGCTTGCAGCGCTTGCCGAACAACGCGATCTCGGTGTCGACCCGGCAGCGGTGGTGCGTGGGCTGCTCGATATTGTTCATGCGACGACACGGATGAAGGTTGGCGCGCCCGATGACGCCGCGCAATCCGAAGAGGAACGCGTGGCGCTGGCTGAATGGGCGACCAAGATGTCGTTCGCGACACTCCACCGACTGTGGCAGCTGCTGCTGAAAGGACATGACGAGGTTGCCCGTGCGTTCGATCCGGCCGAAGCGGCGGATATGGCGGTGCTGCGGGTAATCCATGCGTCGTCGATGCCCGATCCCGGCGATTTGGCGCGGATGATAGCTGGAGGCGCGCCGTTGGCGGCAGCTGTCCCGTCTGTATCCAGCACGCCTGATCTTCCCGCCAGTTTTTCAGCAATGATCGCCTTGGTTGAAAAGCAGGGAAGACACCTGCTTGCCCAGCGTCTTCGCGATGAAGTTGGTGAGATTAGGTACAGCCCGCCAGAAATGGCAATCCGTCCCGCGCGGCCGTTCGACACACGCGAACTGGCGCAGGTTTTGAAAGACGCGACTGGCGTTATCTGGACTGTATCAAGTGAAGATGCACCAGCGAAACCATCAATGCGCGATCAGGAGATCGCGTCCGAAGCTGCAGCGCGTGAAGCGATACTTGCAGAACCGATCGTGCAAGCCGCTATCGAACATTTTCCCGGGGCCAACCTTGTAAGTTGGACCGAAGAACGGAGTGCAAACGCATGAAATCGATTGATGATATCTTGAAAATGGCTGCCAATGTTCAAGAGGAACTGACCAAGGCACAAGCGAGCCTCGACACGATTGAGGTCGAGGGTGTGTCAGGGGGTGGCATGGTCAAGGTAAAAGCGACTGCCAAGGGCCGCATTCTCGGCGTCAGCATCGACGACTCGCTGATGGAAGTCAGCGAAAAAGGGATGCTCGAAGATCTGGTCACGGCTGCGTTCAATGACGCGCGGACCAAGGCCGATGCCATCTCGGGTCAGGAAATGGGCAAGATGACGTCGGGCCTGCAATTGCCGCCGGGTTTCAAATTGCCGTTCTAGCGCAGGCAGCTGTCCAAGCCACCGCGCGCGACAACCCCCGTGCGGGCGGCAATCGCATTGCCATATCGACGCGTATAGCCTTTCGGTACGACAGCGCCGCGCTTTTTCGGCAACGGTAGAACGGCGGCCATTCGCGCGGCTTCGGTTGTCGTCATGCGGCTTGCGTCATGCTTGAAATAGCGCAGCGAACCGGCGTTAACGCCATAAGTGGCAATGCCGGTCTCGGCGATGTTGAGATAGACTTCCATGATCCGCGGTTTGCCCCACAAATTTTCGATGAGCAGCGTGAACCACGCCTCTAGCGCTTTGCGAACATAGCCGCCCCCTTGCCAGAGAAACGCATTTTTCGCGGTTTGCTGGCTGATCGTCGAGCCGCCACGGATGCGGCCGCCGCGCGCATTGCGCTTCATCGCCGATTCAATGGCATCGCGGTCAAAACCGTTATGCGCGCAAAATTTGGTATCCTCGGCAGCGATAGCGGCTTGGACCATGCTCCGGTCGATCTGCGACAATGGCATCCAGTCACGTGAAATTGATTCACCGTCGGCGATATCGCCGATCATTGTAAACGTGATCGGCGGTGGCACGAATCGATAGATGAGCACCCACAGCACAGATCCGCCGACGAAAAAGACAATCGCACGGCCCAAAAACCGGCCTATACGAAAAACAGGACCGCGCCGATTTGCGCTCCGTGCTTTCGTCACGCGAGCGCCAATGTCCCGTTGGTTTTCGCAATCCGCATCATCGCCTTTTGCAGCTTGTCAAAAGCGCGCACCTCGATCTGGCGCACACGTTCCCGCGACACGCCATAAACCTGGCTCAATTCCTCGAGTGTCTTGGGTTCCTCGATCAATCGTCGCTCGGTCAGGATGTGCTTTTCGCGTTCGTTCAGGTCATCCATTGCTTCGGCGAGCATAGCGTGGCGATGGACGCGCTCCTGACTGTCGCCGATCTCCTCATCCTGAAGCGGGCCATCATCGGCGAGCCAATCCTGCCACTGTCCTTCGCCGTCATCGTTCATGCTGACGTTGAGCGACGTATCGCCGCCCATGGCCATGCGACGATTCATGCTGATGACTTCGGCTTCGGTAACGCCGAGATCAGTCGCGATTTTCTTGACGTCTTCGGGACGAAGATCACCATCCTCAAAGGCTTCGAGATTGTTCTTCATCCGGCGGAGGTTGAAGAAAAGCTTCTTTTGCGCGGCCGTCGTGCCCATTTTGACAAGCGACCAGCTGCGCAGGATAAACTCCTGAATAGAGGCGCGGATCCACCACATTGCGTAGGTTGCGAGACGGAAACCGCGATCGGGCTCGAATTTCTTGACGCCCTGCATCAAGCCGATATTTCCTTCCGAAATAAGTTCGGACACAGGCAAACCGTAGCCGCGAAAGCCCATCGCGATCTTGGCGACGAGTCGCAGATGCGACGTGACAAGCCGTTCCGCCGCTTCAGGATCGCCATGCTCCTGAAAACGCTTCGCCAGCATATATTCTTCCTCGGGCGTCAGGAGCGGAAACTTCCTGATTTCCGAAAGATAACGATTGAGACTCGCTTCGCCGCCAAGCGCGGGAATTGTCGCGGGAACATTGCTTTTACCGGCCATGATGACCCTCATTCTCCCTGAACACATGCCGATATAGGAATGGATTCGCGAAACTCTATAGCGCAAAAGCGCTGAACAACTGCTGCATATCGTCCGGCATTTCGCTTTCAAAATGCAAAGTTTCTCTACTAACCGGATGGATGAAGCCAAGTTCCGCCGCATGGAGCGCCTGCCGCTTGAAATCCAGCCGTTGCAGGATCGCGCGGTGCTCAGGGCGACTGCGGCCATAAACGGGGTCACCGAGCAACGGGTGCCCGATTGACGCCATGTGCACACGAACCTGATGCGTGCGACCCGTTTCCAGGCGGCATTCGATCAGCGCGGCGTCCCTCTTGAGTGCTGTGATCAACGTGTAATGGGTCACGGCCCGCTTGCCCCGCGCTTGTATCGAAACTTTCTTGCGGTCATGCGAGCTGCGGGCGAGGGGGGCATCGACGCTCCCAGAAGTCGGGACGCCCGCGACAATCGCTTTGTAACGACGATCGATGCTGTGCGCTGCGAACTGGGCCGATAACCCTTCATGCGCCGGGTCGGTTTTGGCGACCACGAGCAGGCCCGATGTGTCTTTATCGATGCGGTGGACAATGCCGGGACGGGCAACGCCGCCGATACCTGAGAGACGACCGGCGCAATGATGGAGCAGCGCGTTTACCAGCGTGCCATCAAAATTCCCCGCTGCCGGATGAACGACCAGACCAGCGGGCTTATCAACAACGAGCAGGTGATCGTCCTCGAACACGATGGTCAGGGCAATGTCCTGCGCAATGTTATGCGCAGGCTTTGGTTCGGGGATGTCGATGTCGAAGGCGTCGTTGGTATGCGTTTTTGCAGCCGGATCGCGCACAAGTGCCGTGCCGCTGCGGACATGACCACCCGAAATCAGCGCTTTAAGCCGTTCTCGTGACATTGTCGGTACAGCGGCCGCAAGCGCACGATCCAGTCGCCAGCCCGACTGTTCTTCGTCAATAATCACAGAAATAGTAGAAAATTCGCCGCTCATCGCTAAGCCATGTGACCATGACCCTGCGCATATCAAGCGAATTACACAACCAGTTGTTATCCGCAGCTGCTGCGTCACCCGATGCCGAAATCTGTGGTTTGCTGATCGGGCAGGATCATGTCGAGCGCATCATCGCGACGCGCAATGTCGCGACTGATCCGCGCCGTCGTTTCGAAATTGAGCCAGAAGCACTGTTTGCCGCGATCCGTATGGAGCGGGAAGGGGGGGCACGGTTACTTGGCTATTATCACTCGCATCCATCGGGACCGGCATCCCCGTCAGCCCAAGACGAAGCACAAGCATCGGTGGATGGCCGCATCTGGCTGATCATCGGCGCGCAACGGATAACAGCTTGGTTGATGACAGAGGATCGCGGATTCACGTCGATAGACTACCAAACCGGCAATTAACGCCAGCGTTCAGACTGTGTTGGAAATATCACGTTGCTGTTGTATGGTTGCAACGATGCAGTCACGGACGGCACAGTGGCGACGGCGTTTGACCGTTCTGATCGGTCGGCGCCGGTGGATACCCTATGTTGAAATCGGCACGCTGGCGCTGCTGATCGTGATCATGACCATGAGTTATCTGGTCCTTGCGCAAGGCGCACCCGGTCAAAAACTTCTCACGCCACCGGTGGTTGCGCTGATGCTTGTCGCAAATCTCATTCCGGCGATTGCGTTGCTTGTCCTGATCGGGCGCCGTGTCGCAAAGCGGCGGGCGACTGCCTCGCCAATCGGTGGCGGTGGGCGGTTGCATGTCCGTCTTGTGGGCATTTTCTCGCTGGTGGCAAGCGTGCCGATGCTGCTCGTTGTCGTCTTCTCGTCGTTGCTGTTTCAATATGGCGTGCAGTTCTGGTTTTCCGATCAGGCACGCGGGATGCTGCAAAATGCAAATAGCCTTGCGCAGGGCTATTATGAAGAAAAGCGGCAGAATGTTGCCAGCGAAACCACGACAATGGCTGGCGATCTTCGCAATTATCTCGATGAAACCGGATCATCGACACAGTCGACGGCTTTTGCCGAAGGCTATGCGCTACAGGTTCTCGGGCGCAATCTCAGTGAGTCAGCAATTATCGAGATTTCAAAAACAGGGCCAAAAACGATTGCGATGGTCAATCCTGATGCGCGGCCCGTTGAAAAGCGCGTATCCGCTGCGATTTTGTCTGAACTGGCTTTGGGTAAACCCGTCGTTGTTTCGGACAGCCCCGACCGTATTGAAGCCGTGACGCGGCTTTACCCGGGTAAAAACATTTATCTTTACGCATCGCGCATTTCGGATCGGCAGGCGCTGATGCAAACCGATCGTGCCAAAAATGTGCTGGCTGATTACGAGAGCTTGCTTGATCGCTCACGCCGGTTGCAACTGCAATTCAACGCCGCATTGTTCCTGATTTCACTGCTTATTGTCGGCGTTGCGGTTTGGATCGCACTGAATGTTGCGGATCGCCTCGTGCGGCCGGTCGGCGATCTGGTCGGTGCATCGCGGCGTGTGGCAGCGGGTGATCTGTCGGCGCGTGTGGCCTCACCCGGCAGCCGCGACGAAGTGGGTACATTGGCAATGGCGTTCAATACGATGACGCGTCGGCTGGAGGAGCAGACGAGCGCGCTTGAAAGCCGTCGCGCGCTAATCGAAGCCGTGCTGACCGGCGTTTCTGCCGGTGTGATCTCCGTTGATGCCGATCGCATGGTGCGTCTGATGAACGCGTCTGCACAGACGTTACTCGCAACGGAGGGCGCAAATCCTGTTGGCGTTGCCCTCTTGTCATTGGCGCCCGAACTTGACGCAGCACTCGACCGGCGGGATCGCGAAACGATTATCCAGCTGACATCGGGCACCGAGCTGCGGACTTTGGCAGTCAAGATTGTCAGTGATGAACGCGGACATGTTCTAACGTTCGACGACATTACGCAGCAGTTGCTCGACCAGCGCCGTGCAGCCTGGTCCGATGTCGCCCGTCGGATCGCGCATGAAATCAAAAATCCTCTGACGCCAATCCAGCTTGCCGCCGAACGGCTCAAACGTCGCTATGCCGGCGAAATAACATCGGACCCGGCGACGTTTACCCGCCTGACCGACACGATTGTGCGGCAGGTCGGTGATTTGCGGCGAATGGTCGACGAATTCTCGTCGTTTGCGCGGATGCCAAAGCCTGTTTTTCGCGAGGAATATCTTGTCGATATCGCGCGTCAGGCGCTGTTCCTGCACGAGGTTGCGCATCCGAACATCAAATTCACGCTCGAAACACCCGAACAGCCGCCGCTTATGATCTGCGACCGGCGACAACTGGGGCAAGCGCTGACCAACATCGTGAAAAACGCGGTCGAAGCGATTGCGCAACTGCCTGACGGGGACGACTCGACCGGAACGGTTGCCATGTCGATTGCCGTTTCGCCCGACGGGCCGATCTGCATCGAGATTGCCGACAGCGGCGTCGGCCTCCCCGCCGAGCGCGAGCGATTGGTCGAGCCTTACATGACCACGCGCGCGCGGGGCACGGGGCTCGGCCTCGCCATCGTCAAAAAAATCGTTGAGGAGCATTTTGGAAGCATGGCATTTTCGGACCGCAACAGTGGAGGAACGATCGTCAGTCTATGGTTCGATCCCGCGCTCCTCGCACCGCTGATCGGAGTCGGCGACGAACCCTCCGATGAACCTGTGCCAACAGACCTTGTCCGGCTGGGAAGCAATTAATGGCCCTCGATATTCTTGTTGTGGACGACGAACGCGACATTCGCGACCTCGTTGCCGGGGTTCTCGAAGACGAAGGCTACACCGCGCGGACGGCGGCAAATAGTGATGCTGCACTTGCGGCCATTGCCGAACGACGCCCGAGCCTGGTTTTGCTTGATGTCTGGTTGCAGGGGTCTCGGCTTGACGGGCTCGATCTGCTTGATGTTCTGAAGGCCAACGATCCGTCTTTGCCGGTCCTGGTGATCTCGGGCCATGGCAGTCTCGATACGGCGGTTGCCGCGATCCGGCGGGGTGCTGTCGATTTCATCGAAAAACCCTTTGAGGCTGAACGCCTGATCCTGCTCGTCGAGCGCGCCACCGAAACGCAGCGGCTGCGGCGCGAAAACGAAGTGCTAAAAGCCCGCAGCGGCGGCGACGACGAACTCAACGGCGTTTCTGGCACGATCAACGCTGTCCGCGCGACGCTCAAACGTGTTGCCGGCACCGGCAGCCGGGTTCTGATCACCGGCCCCGCCGGCGTTGGTAAGGAAGTGGCCGCGCGGCTGCTGCACAATTGGTCGAACCGCGCATCTGCGCCGTTTGTCGTTGTCAGCGCGGCGCGAATGGAACCCGAACGCGTCGAGGAGGAGCTGTTCGGCACTGAAGAGGGCGGCGATCAAATTCGCCCCGGCCTCCTTGAGCAAGCACATGGCGGCACGCTATTTCTCGATGAGATTGCCGACATGCCCGTAACCGCACAGGCAAAAATCCTGCGCGTGCTGACCGAACAGAGCTTCGCCAGGGTCGGCGGGTCGCGCACGGTTCGTGTCGACGTGCGCGTCGTCTCGGCGACGTCGCGCATACTAGCGGACGAGATCGCTGCCGGGCGGTTTCGCGAAGACCTTTACTATCGGCTCAATGTTGTCCCGGTTCATTTGCCGCCATTGGCAGAGCGCCGCGAAGACATTCCCCCGCTGGTCGAGCATTTCCTTGCCCGCTATGCATCCGAACGGCGTGTCGGCACGCCCGAGATTGCGCCGGACGCGCTGGCGGCGCTGCAAGCCTATGGATGGCCGGGCAATGTGCGGCAACTGCGCAACATTGTCGAACGCATCATGATCCTCGCGCCGGGTGACCGCCTTGGGCAAATCGACATCGATCTGCTGCCGCCTGAGGTTCTCGGAGATCCGGTTATTGGCCACGGCAGTGCCAGTACAAGCGTGATGGGTGCGCCCTTGCGCGAAGCACGCGAGACGTTCGAGCGGGAGTATCTGCGCGTCCAGATCCGCCGTTTTTCGGGTAACATCTCGCGCACCGCCGCGTTTATCGGGATGGAGCGGTCCGCGTTACACCGTAAACTCAAGATACTCGGGATTACCGAAGTCAAAGAGAGTGACGAGTAGCGCTTTCGCTGCTGGCCGTTTCGGGTTATGAAAGGACAACGTCGTACAAGCGACTTAACCTGCGGAGCTACGTTTTCCGCCAAAACCAAAAGGCAAAGCCATGGCAGACAAGCCCAATAACCTACAGGATTTATTCCTGAATTCGCTTCGTAAAGCGAAAACGCCTGTGACGATGTTTCTGGTGAAAGGCGTCAAACTTCAGGGAATCATAACCTGGTTTGACAATTTTTCCGTGCTGCTCCGTCGCGATGGGCAATCGCAGCTGATCTACAAGCATGCCATCTCGACCGTTATGCCCGCCAATCCGCTCGATCTGGCGCCGGTTGCCGCCGCTTTCGCAGAAGATACCAGCAAGCCCAAGCAATTGCAGGATATTTTCCTTACGGCGGTCCGCCGTCAGAATAACCCCGTGACCATGTTTCTCGTAAACGGCGTGATGCTACAAGGTGAGATCGCGGCCTATGACCTGTTCTGCATGTTGTTGCAGCGCGATGGCATGGTGCAGCTGGTTTACAAGCATGCCGTATCGACAGTACAGCCCGCGCATCCGCTCAACCTTGCCGAAGAAGGCACGGATGATGAGGAATAGTTTAACGTTTTGAGCGGCTTCGAACTCAAACGTGAAGACGGTCTTAGCCGTGGCGCGAGGGCTGTCGTCGTGCACCCTGATCGTCGTTCGGGTGGCGCGCGTGATATGGAGGCGCGGCTGGCCGAAGCGGCGGGATTGGCGGCGGCCATCGGGATTGATGTGGTTGATACAGCCGCGCCGCACGTCCGCGCGCCAAAGGCTGCGACCTTGTTCGGCAGCGGCCAGATCGAGGCGATTACGGCGCGGCTGCGCGCGCATGATGCCGAGCTGCTGATTGTCGACGGTGCCCTGACGCCGATCCAGCAGCGCAATCTCGAAACCGAAACAAAGTCGAAAGTGATCGACCGCACCGGGCTCATTCTCGAAATCTTCGGTGAGCGCGCCGCAAGCGCAGAAGGGCGACTCCAGGTCGAACTCGCGCACCTCGATTACCAGGCTGGCCGCCTCGTGCGCAGCTGGACGCATTTGGAACGGCAACGGGGTGGCTTCGGCTTCCTTGGCGGTCCGGGCGAAACGCAGATCGAGGCCGACAGACGCCTGATCCGCGATCGGATGGCAAAGCTCCGCCGCGACCTTGACCAGGTCGTCCGCACGCGTGGCCTTCATCGTGATCGTCGCAAGCGCGCGCCATGGCCGGTCGTGGCGCTTGTGGGCTATACCAATGCCGGAAAATCCACACTTTTCAATCGCTTGACGGGAAGTGACGTCATGGCGGAAGACCTGCTGTTCGCAACGCTCGATCCCACAATGCGCGAAATTGCGTTGCCCGGCTTGTCGAAAATAATCCTGTCGGACACGGTTGGCTTCATCTCTGATCTGCCCACCCAGCTTGTCGCGGCGTTCCGTGCGACGCTCGAGGAAGTAACGTCGGCCGATCTCATCGTCCATGTCCGTGACATTTCGCATGAGGATAGCGATGCCCAGGCCGCCGATGTAGCCGACGTGCTGACCGGTCTTGGCGTCATTGGAGCGGCAAGCAACACGCCCGTTCTGGAAATCTGGAACAAGATTGACCGCCTTGATCAGGAACGCCGCCACGTCGTTCTTGCCGAATGCCAGCGTCGGGACGATGTCGTGCCCGTCTCTGCTGTCACCGGGGAGGGCATCGAAGCAATGCGCCTGCTGCTTTCCGACCGTCTGACGGTTGCGAGACGACTGCGCCATATCGAACTTTCGCCAAACGATGGTGCGGGCCGCGCATGGCTTCACGCACACGGCAGTGTGGAAAGCGAGAGCGGGGAAGGGGACGTCGCGACAATTTCTGTCCGTCTCAGCGATGCCGATTTTGCCCGTTATCAGCTTCGCTGAGCTTCCTTCGCGGCGGTCCACAGCGCTTCTTTCCCGTCGAGCGAAAGGGCCGAGAACCCATCGGCTGTTTCAATTGCTCGAAAGCGCTGCTCGAACTTCGCATTTGCCCGCCGCAAAACAGCTTCAGGGTCGATATTCAGATGTCGTGCGAGGTTTACGACAGCGAATAGCAGGTCGCCGACTTCGTCCTCACGCGCGTCGTCCGTGTCAGCAGCTGCAATTTCGGCAAGTTCCTCGATGATCTTTGCACGCGGTCCCTCTGCATCGGGCCAGTCGAAGCCGGTACGAGCGGCTCGCTTCTGAAGTTTTTCGGCACGCATCAGTGCGGGCAGGGCAATTGCGACACCATCCAAAGCGCTCGTGCCCGCACGCTCCGCCGCTTTCATGCTTTCCCAATCGGGTCTTGCGGTCGCATTTCCGAAAATATGCGGATGGCGGCGTTCCATCTTGTCGGCAATCGCTGTCGCAACATCATCGAGCGAGAAGTGCCCGGCTTGTTCGGCAATGCGCGCATGAAGGATCACCTGAAACAACAGGTCACCAAGTTCTTCCTTGATTGCAGCCGCATCATTGCGCGCAATGGCGTCCGCCACTTCATAGGCTTCCTCGATCGTATAGGGCGCTATCGTTGCGAACGTTTGAACCCGATCCCAGTCGCAGCCAGAGACCGGATCGCGCAATCGTTCAACAATCGCAGATATTCGCGCGAGGGGGGCTTGGATTGATGACATCAATAAGTCCGATAATATATATTATGTTAAATACATGTTAGTGCATCGAGGGGAGGCACGTGCAAACGCATTTGCGCGACTATCGCGGCGTCACCGCTAAGACAATGCACCGACCGCGCGCAGATTTTCGATAGCCGCAACATCATAACCAAGCCCCGCCAATATCATGTCGCTATCCGAGCCTACCACGGGCGCTGCCGTCGGCATGTCGCTCATTGTCACCGAATATCGCGGTGCTGGTGCCGGCTGGATTGCACCACCGACCTCGATGAAAGTTTCTCGCGCGATATTATGCGGATGCTGCGGCGCTTCACGCATCGCCAAGACCGGCGCAAAGCAGACGTCGGTGCCTTCCATGATCGCGCACCATTGATCACGCGTCTTGCTTTTGAAGATTGTCGTGAGACGCGCTTTCAATGCGACCCAACCGGCCCGGTCATGCTGCGCGTCAAATGCCGGATCATCGGCAACGCACGCATGGTGACGCAGCAGCGCATAAAATTGCGGCTCGATCGACCCGATCGATACCCATTTGCCGTCGGCGCAGGCATAAGTGTCATAGAAATGTGCACCACCGTCGAGCATGTTGGTGCCCGGCATATCCTGATTCATGCCCGCCGCCAGCATATGCCAACTCATGCCTGCGATCAGCGCCGATCCATCGGTCATCGCGCAATCGATCACTTGGCCCGCGCCACCCATTTTGACAGCAAGCAGCGCGCTGACCATGGCGAAAGCGAGCATCATGCCGCCACCGCCGAAATCGCCGACATAATTGACAGGCGGCACCGGGCGTTCCCCCGCCCGTCCTATGGTGTGCAACACACCCGACAGCGCAATGTAATTGATGTCGTGCCCGGCTGCGTGCGCATAAGGACCAAATTGTCCCCAGCCCGTCATCCGCCCATAAACAAGCGCGGCATTGTCTGCGAGCAGAACATCGGGGCCAAGACCGAGCCGCTCCATGACGCCGGGACGAAACCCTTCGATCAAGCCGTCCGCCGTGCGACACAGATCGCGCGCAACCGCCCGCCCCTCGTCGGTCTTGGTGTTCAGGATGATCGACTTGCGGTTGCGCGACAGGGCATCGCGCGGGTCGAGCGCACTGCCGGGTCGCTCGATACGGATGACGTCTGCGCCATGATCGGCCAGCATCATGCCCGCGAATGGCGCGGGGCCGATGCCCGCAAATTCAATGATCCGAATTCCCTTGAGTGGTCCGCTCATTGTCATCCCCGCGCTATTGCCCTTGCGCTCAACACCATCGAACGCGCGGTGACAAGAGAGAGTCGCAAACAATCAAAGTCGGCCAAGCGCCGCACGCCGTAACGTCAATTCGGTGGGGGTTGCAGGGGCGAAAGGTTGCGCTAAGACCCTGCAATATGACCCTTCCAGCAATCTTCGATAACCTGCGGCTTCCCCTCATCGGCTCGCCACTTTTCATTGTTTCGGGCCCCGATCTCGTGATCGCGCAATGCAAGGCCGGGATCGTGGGCAGTTTCCCCGCGCTGAACGCCCGGCCTCAGGGGTTACTCGACGAGTGGCTTCACCGGATCACCGAAGAATTGTCGCAGCACAACCGCGACCATCCTGATCGCCCTGCCGCGCCTTATGCCGTCAACCAGATCGTTCATAAATCGAATGACCGGCTCGAAGCCGACCTCGCGACCTGTGCCAAATGGCAGGTGCCAATCACGATTACGTCGCTTGGGGCGCGCGAGGATCTGAACGCAGCAGTGCACAGTTGGGGCGGAATCGTCCTGCACGACGTCATCAATGATCGTTTTTCACGCAAGGCCATCGAAAAAGGTGCCGATGGCCTGATCCCCGTCGCGGCGGGCGCGGGTGGCCATGCGGGCACGCAATCGCCATTTGCATTGGTCAGTGAAATCCGTTCGTGGTTCGATGGTCCTGTTGCGCTATCGGGGGCGATTGCCAACGGCCATTCGATACTTGCCGCACAAGCCTGTGGCGCGGACCTCGCCTATATGGGATCGGCATTCATTGCCACGGCAGAGGCCAATGCCGATGCGGCCTACAAGCAAGGCATTGTCGATGGGCGCGCGCAAGATATTGTCTATTCCGACTTGTTTACCGGCGTGCATGGCAATTACCTGCGTGGCTCGATCGAGGCAGCGGGGCTTGATCCCGATAACCTGCCCAAAGGCGAGTATAAGACGATGAATTTCGGACAGAGTGACAACACGCCGGCAAAGGCATGGCGTGACATCTGGGGGTCGGGCCAGGGCATTGGCTCGGTCCACGAAGTCGAAACGGTGGCCGACCGCGTCGACCGGCTCGAACGCGAATATCGCACGGCAAAGAAAGAGCTGGACGCCAAGGTCAAGTGAGCATGCCGGTCAGTCGCCTTCTGCTGATTGCCGCGGCGCTGATCGCGACAATTTCGGTCGGCGTCACAACGTTACGGCCAAAATCAACGGACGCACCGCCCGAAACAGCGGCCGCCCCATCCCCCGATATCGGCGCGATGATTGCCCAGATTGAAGCGAGGCTCAAAACCAATCCCAACGATGCCCAGGGCTGGAAAATGCTGGGTCTCAGCTTTTACGAAACAAGCCGCTTCGCCGAAAGCGCAACCGCCTATAAACGTGCTGCCGAACTCGCGCCGACAACCGCTGAAAGCTGGTCGAACCTCGGCGAAGCACTTGTGATGGCCAGCCAGGGCAAATTCCCCGTCGCCGCCAAAACAGCGTTCAACAACGCTCTCGCCCGTGATCCGAAAGACACACGGGCACGCTATTTCCTTGCCGTCGAAAAGGATATTGTTGGCGACCATAAGGGCGCAATTGATGACTGGATTGCCCTGCTCAAAGACTCGCCGCCCGATGCGCCCTGGCAATCCGACGTCCGTGGCCTGATCGCGTCGGTGGCGAACCAGCAAAAGATCGACGTTCGCGCGCGCATGGCTGAACTGCCTGCCCTGCCCGCACCCTCCGGCGCCGCTGCCGAGCAGCAATCGGCAATGATCCGCTCGATGGTCGATGGCCTTGCAAAGAAGCTCCAGACCAATCCGAAGGATGTCGATGGCTGGATTATGCTGATGCGCAGTCAGGCCGCGCTTGGTCAATCAGGCGATGCCAAGGCTGCCCGGCAGTCGGCGCTGGCCGCCAATCCTGAAAGTGCCGCGAAAATCAACACCGCCGCATCGGAATTCGGCATCAAGTAACACATCCGCTGCGCCCACCGTTGCAATTTGGCGCACTCTCCCGCAATGCCAGTGCATTATGGCAAGCAAATGGAACCCCGCCAGCTGGACCGCGCACGAAGCGCGTCAGCTCCCGACTTACCCGGACTCGGCAGCCGTGGACCGCGCTATCACGACACTCGGCAGCTTTCCCCCGCTTGTTTTTGCCGGCGAAGCCCGCGACCTGACGACGGATCTTGCGCGCGTCGTCAATGGCGAGGCATTCTTGCTTCAGGGCGGCGATTGCGCCGAATCTTTCGCCGAATTCCACCCGAACAATATCCGCGATACCTTCCGCGTCCTGCTCCAGATGGCGGTCGTCCTGACCTTCGCGTCGAAGCTGCCGACGGTAAAACTCGGCCGCATGGCCGGCCAGTTCGCCAAACCGCGCAGTGCCGACACCGAAACGATCGATGGCGTCGAGCTCCCCTCCTATCGCGGCGACATCATCAACGACATCGCGTTCGACGCCGCGGGCCGCGCGCCCGATCCGCAGCGCATGGTGCAAGCCTATAACCAGTCTGCCGCCACGCTGAACCTGCTCCGCGCCTTTTCGAACGGCGGCTATGCGAACCTGCATCAGGTTCACGCCTGGACGCATGATTTCATGGGCCGCAGCCCGTGGACCAAGCAATATCGCGACGTCGCAGACCGTATTGGCGAAGCGCTCGATTTCATGAATGCATGCGGCATTAACCCCGATACCGTGCCCCAGCTCAAGGGCACGCAATTCTACACCAGCCACGAAGCGCTGTTGCTCCCCTACGAGCAAGCGCTGACGCGGCAGGATTCGCTGACCGGCGACTGGTACGACACCAGCGCGCACATGCTGTGGATCGGCGACCGAACCCGTTTCGAAGGATCGGCGCATGTCGAGTTCCTGCGCGGCATCGGCAACCCGATCGGCATCAAGGTTGGCCCGAGCCTGACACCCGATGTTCTCCTTCGCCTGCTCGACACACTCAATCCGGGCCGCGTTCCCGGGCGCATTACGCTCATCACCCGCTATGGCCATGACAAGATTGAAACCGGCCTTCCCGCGCTCGTCCGTGCCGTCAAGCGCGAGGGGCATCCGGTCATTTGGTCGTGCGATCCGATGCACGGCAATGTGATCAAGGCGGGCAACACTGGCTATAAGACGCGCCCGTTCGAGCGTATCCTTGCCGAAACACGCGGCTTCTTTGCCGTCCACCGGGCCGAAGGCACTTATGGCGGCGGTATCCACATCGAAATGACTGGCCAGAATGTCACCGAATGCACTGGTGGCGCTGTTGATGTGACCGAAATGAGCCTCGGCGACCGATATCACACGCATTGCGATCCGCGGCTCAATGCAGCGCAATCGCTTGAACTCGCTTTCCTGCTCGCCGAAATGCTCAATGCCGAACTCAAGGACCGGCGGGCAGCGGCTTAACCAGGCCGATCTTCGCGGACGTGCCAGATGCGCAGGATAAAAATCACGTCCGGCAGGATTTCGTAACGCATTTCATATCGACCGACGATCAGCTTACGCACTTCGCGTGGCGCATAAACGTCAAGCCTTTCGCCCAATCTGGAGAAGTCCCGTAACCTTTCTGGGGCACTCTTCAGATTTTCGATGATTTGCGATGCGGCCTGTGGGTCATCCGCTGCGACAAATCGATACAATCGCGCGAGATCGGCGAGGCTATCGCTCCCCCAGATGATATTCAAAACAGCTTACGCGCTTCTGGGCGGGGCAAGGGATTGTCTGTGCCCAAACTCTTCAGCCAGATCGACACTTCTTCATGCGGGATACCGAACCCCGCATCAGCATCTGCCAAGGCTGCGAGTGTCATCTGATGCCGCTCTTCCTCGGTCGCCACCCAATCGGCGAGTGCCTGTTTCACGACCCATCCGCGCGGTCGATCATGCATTGCTGCCATCGCATCCACACGTGCGACCAGTTCTTTGGGAATATGCGCGGTTACTGTTTGCGTGGTCATCATAACGACTCCTTTTAAATCGATAATAATCATAATAAATCATAGATGCAATCGTATGCACGTTGCATCGCTCCGCATCGCCGCTATGGAAGCGACGCTACGGCAATTAGGGGTGAGCATGCCGAATTCGTTTGAGACCTTGATCCTGTTTGGTGCGACCGGAGACTTGGCGCAGCGGATGCTTTTTCCGTCGCTCTACAATCTGCAATGCGATGGGCTGCTGCTCAAAAATTTTCGTGTAATCGGTGCAGCGCGGTCGGTACTAACGCGTGAAGCGTTTCAGGCACAGGTTATGGCTTCACTCGAACCGCTCGAATTGTTCGACGCTGCCAAAGCCAAAGCCTTCATCGAACGTGTCGATTATTGCAGCGTTTCTGCTGACACACCCGACGATTTTTCCTGTCTTGCGAGCAAAGTGGCGGACGTGAAGGCCAAGGGCATCGCGTTCTATCTGTCCACCCCGCCCTCGCTGTTCGGTCCCGTTGTCGAGGGGTTGGCGAGCGTCGGCCTGACCGGACCCGAGACCCGCATCGCAATGGAAAAACCCATTGGCCATGACCTGCCCTCGAGCCGCGACGTGAACGGTGCGGTCGGCGCTGCGTTCGACGAGGAGCATATCTTCCGTGTCGATCATTATCTGGGCAAGGAAACAGTGCAGAACCTCCTTGTCCTGCGTTTCGGCAATACCTTGTTTGAGCCACTGTGGAACGCCAGCCATATCGAGCATGTTCAAATCACGATTGCCGAAACTGTGGGTCTCGAGGGTCGCGTTTCCTATTACGACGGTGTCGGTGCGCTCAGCGACATGGTGCAAAACCATATGCTTCAGCTGCTTGCGCTCGTCGCCATGGAGCCGCCCGCCAGCTACACGGCAACGGCTGTGCGCGATGAAAAGGTCAAGGTTCTCCGCTCGCTCCGCCCGCTTTCCGCCGCCGAAGCCGCTACCAATTCGGTGAAGGGCCAATATGTTTCGGGCGCGGTCGGGGGGCAGCCTGTTGCGGGCTATGCGGACGAACTTGGCAAAACCTCAAACACTGAAACCTTCGTTGCGGTCAAAGCACATCTTGACAATTGGCGTTGGCAGGGTGTCCCCTTTTATCTGCGTACCGGCAAACGCATGCCGCAGCGTCATTCGGAAATCCTCATCCAGTTCCGCCCCGTCCCGCATTCGATTTTCAAGGCGCGCGGTGCTGGCCTTGAACCCAATGCGCTCGTCATCCGTTTACAGCCCGAAGAAGGAATCCGGCTGACTGTAATGACCAAGGAACCCGGCCTCGACCGCAATGGGATTGCGATCAAGAAAGTCGGGCTGGACGTTAGCCTGTCAGACGCGTTTGCCAGTTCGCGCCGCCGTATTGCCTATGAACGGCTGCTGCTCGATCTGCTCGAAGGCGACACGACTCTGTTCGTCCGCCGCGACGAAATAGAGGCCGCATGGACATGGGTCGATTCCATACATACGGCCTGGGACGAATCCGGCCTTACGGCTAAGCCCTACACCGCAGGCACATGGGGCCCATCTGCCGCCATTGGCATGATCGAACGCGACGGAGCCTCATGGCATGACTAAACTGCATCCGGTTATCGACGCCGTCACAAATCGGATCATCGAGCGGTCGAAGCCGACACGTGCGGCTTACCTGTCGTTGATGGACCAGCAACGCGAAGCGGGCACCAATCGCACGGCCCTGTCGTGCGGCAATCTTGCGCATGCTTTTGCGGCGTCCGGCGAAGACAAGACAGCGATCAAACAGGGCAAAGCCGTCAACCTCGGCATCATAACATCCTATAATGACATGCTGTCGGCGCATCAGCCTTATGGCCGCTACCCCGAAACCATCAAGATTGCGGCTCGCGAAGTCGGCGCGACCGCCCAAGTCGCTGGCGGCGTTCCTGCAATGTGCGACGGCGTCACGCAGGGGCAAGCAGGCATGGAGCTGAGCCTGTTCAGCCGCGACACGATTGCGCTGTCGACTGCTGTGTCGCTCAGCCATGCCATGTTCGAAGGCGTGGCGATGCTCGGCATTTGCGACAAGATCGTCCCGGGACTGCTGATCGGTGCCCTGCGCTTCGGGCACTTACCGACGATCCTCATTCCCGGTGGACCCATGCCCTCGGGTCTCGCCAACAAGGAAAAAGTCCGCATCCGCCAGCTCTTTGCAGAGGGAAAAGTCGGCAAGGTCGAACTGCTCGAAGCCGAATCCGCCAGCTATCACGATGCCGGCACCTGCACGTTTTACGGGACGGCCAATTCAAACCAGATGATGATGGAAGTCATGGGCCTCCACATGCCGGGCAGCGCGTTCGTCAATCCCGGCACGAAACTGCGCAGCGAACTCACCCGCGCTGCTGTCCACCGTCTCGCCGCGATCACATGGCACGGCGAGGACTACCGCCCCTTGAGCCACTGCGTCGATGAAAAAGCCATCGTCAACGCCTGCATCGGCTTGCTCGCCACAGGCGGTTCGACCAACCACGCGATCCACCTGCCCGCGATTGCCCGCGCCGCCGGGATCATCATCGACTGGGAAGATTTCGACCAACTGTCGTCGGCCGTTCCGATGCTGGCGCGGGTTTATCCCAATGGCTCGGGTGATGTGAACGACTTCCACCACGCCGGCGGCATCGGGTTCATTATCCGCGAACTGCTCGATGCCGGGCTGCTCCACCGCGACATCATGACCGTCGCGCGGGCCGACCTCACGGACTATGGCAACGAACCTGTCCTCGTCGACGATGCGTTGATGTGGCAGCCCGCCGTTGCCATACCGCGCGACACGACGATGGTGCGGCCCGCCAGCGACCCCTTCTCGCCCGACGGCGGGATGCGCCTGCTGACCGGCAATCTTGGCCGCGCCATCATCAAGACAAGCGCCGTGGAGTCCTCGCGCTTCATTATCGAAGCCCCCTGCGCCATCTTTGCCGACCAGAATGACGTGCTGACCGCGTTCAAGGCAGGCCACCTCAACCGCGACGTCATCGTCGTCGTCCGCTTTCAAGGCCCTCACGCCAACGGCATGCCTGAGCTTCACAAACTTACGCCTGCGTTGGGCGTGTTGCAGGACAAGGGGTTCAAGGTCGCCCTCGTGACCGATGGCCGCATGTCGGGCGCGTCGGGCAAAGTCCCCGCTGCGATCCATGCCATCCCCGAAGCGGGCCTCGGCGGACCGCTCGCTTATCTAAAAGACGGTGACATCGTCCGCGTCGATGCGGTCGAGGGCACACTCTCTACCACTGCCGACCTCTCGACCCGCGAATGCATGCCCTGCCCGGCGCCGCATCTTGGCGTTGGCCGTGAGCTGTTCGCGTTCATGCGACTTGGCTCGGATGATGCCGAAAAGGGGGCCTCGGCAATGCTCGCGGCGGCGGGACTGTGAACACTGCTGTCCAAAAAGTGTCAGACACTTTTTTCGGGAAAGCTTGCCAGAAAGCGAACAGCCGGTGGAAAAAAGTGTCTGACACTTTTTGGATGCGCTGCACGTGAAGATCGTCGCCATCGACATCGGCGGCACGCACGCCCGTTTTGCCCTTGCTGACGTTGCTGACGGCCGCGTGCAATCACTTGCTGACCCTGTTACTTTGAAAACGGCCGAATACGCCAGCTTCCAGACCGCGTGGGAGGGGTTCGCCGCAACAATCTCAACCCCGCTTCCCAAGGCGGCCGCCATCGCCATCGCCTGCCCGATCAAGGGCGATGTCCTGCAGCTTACCAACAATCCGTGGATCATCCGTCCCGCACTGATCGATGAAAAGCTCGGCGTCGATGCGCATGTTCTGGTCAATGATTTCGAAGCTGTGGGCCATGCTGTCGCGCAGGTTTCAGCTGACAATCTCCACCATATTTGCGGCCCAAATGGCCCCCTTCCCGCGAGCGGCATCATCACCGTTGTCGGCCCCGGCACAGGTCTCGGCGTGGCGCAAGTTCTGCGCGAGAACGGTCGCTATCATGTCCTTGCGACCGAAGGCGGACATGTCGATTTTGCCCCGCTCGATAGCATCGAGGATGCAGTACTTGCCGAACTGCGGCGCCAGTATCGCCGTGTCTCGGTCGAACGTGTCGTCTCCGGACCAGGGCTTGCTGCGATCCATCACATCTTGGCAAAGATCGAAGGGCGCGACGTGCCGCAGCGCGATGACAAGGATTTGTGGACGGCGGCACTCGACGAAACGGACAGCCTCGCTGCTGCGGCGCTTGACCGCTTCTGCTTAAGCCTCGGTGCGATTGCCGGAGACTTCGCGCTCGCGCATGGTCCTGGATCGGTCGTGATTGCCGGTGGCCTTGGCCTGCGCCTTTCCGGTCATCTGCCCCGTTCAGGATTTGCCGAACGCTTTGTTGCCAAAGGGCGGTTCCAGACATTGATGACAAATGTGCCCGTCAAACTCATCACGCATCCCCAACCCGGCTTGTTCGGTGCAGCGGCGGCTTTTGCCAAGGAACACACCACATGACAATCGACGACATCATGCGCGCCGCGCCTGTCATTCCGGTGCTCGTCGTCGACGATGTCGCGCACGCCCGCCCGATTGCCGAAGCCCTCGTACGCGGTGGCCTCACCGTCCTCGAAGTGACCCTGCGCACGCCAGCAGCGCTCGACGTTATAGCCGAAATGGCCAGAGTCGATGGTGCCATCGTCGGTGCCGGGACAGTCCTCAACCCCACCGATCTCGACGCCAGCGTCGCGGCGGGGGCTAAGTTTATCGTCAGCCCCGGCCTCACCGAACCGCTTGGCAAAGCAGCGATCAGCAGCGGCATCCCCTTCCTGCCCGGCACCGCCAACGCAGGCGACATCATGCGCGGTCTCGACATGGGGCTGACACGCTTCAAATTCTTTCCTGCGACCGCATCGGGGGGTCTTCCCGCGCTCAAATCGCTCGCTGCTGTCTTCGGGCAAGTCCGATTCTGCCCGACTGGCGGCATTACTGAAGCAACCGCCGCCGAATGGCTCGCCGAACCTGCCATTGCCTGTGTCGGCGGCAGCTGGATCGTGCCAAAAGGAGCGCCCGACGTTGCGCTCATCGAAGCGAACGCACGCGCCGCTGCTGCGTTAAGACGTCGATAGAAATCCGTAGTCCTGAGCCTGTCGAAGGACGGTTAACGCGAACCGTCCTTCGACAGGCTCAGCACTACGGTATCTACAGCAAAATCAAAATTGGAAACGCTGCCACCGCCATCAGCGCCCCAAGCGGCAGACGCGTTGTCGCGGCGACATCTTGGCCCCGCATTGCCATGACCAGCGCCAAAGCGACGCCGATAACGCTCGCGACCAAGACAACATAAGGCAGCGGCGACCACCCGAGCCAACAGCCGATCGCGCCGAGCAGTTTGGGATCACCGCCGCCCATCCCCTCGCGCCCGCGCACGCGCCGATATGTCCAGGAAATCGCAAACAGCGCCGCAAAACCGACAGCGCCGCCGATCAGCCGCGAGGGCAAGTCGACGCCAATACCCGCAACACCAAAGGCCAGCCCGCTTACGGCCAGCACCCCTGTCAACCAATCCGGTAACCAGAAATGTTCTGCATCAAGTGCGGCCAGCGTCAGCAATTGCCAGCCGAACAGCGCGCCCGCGATGCCTTGAAGGTCCGGCTGTAACCAAAGCGCAGCCGCGCCAATCAGAGCTGCCGCCCCCTCAATCGCGGGGTGCCGCCAGTTTATCGATCCGCCACATGTCCGGCACTTGCCCGCTGCCAATGCCCAGCTCACGACGGGCAGCAGATCCCGCAGGCTCAAATTCTGCCCGCACCCGTCACACGCCGAACGCCCGCCAAGCCCCCGTCCCTGCGGCCACCGAATGACCAGTGTCGCGATAAAACTCCCTGCGATCAGCCCTGCCAGCGCGCCGCCCAGCGCCCACCAGGCCGCAAGGATCATCAGGGCAACCGTTCGTCAGGCGCAGCGCCCCAAATATGTGCCGCCTGTATAAATCCAGCGCGGCCGTTGACATCGAACAGACACCATCCGCGCGCGCACTGGCTGATCCGCCCGACAACGCCCGGCTCTGCGCGCCATACGACAGTCGCACCCGCGTCGGCACTCGCCCGCAATTCACGGACATCGCCCAGGACCAGCGCGGTACGGATATTGCTCAGCAGATTTGCCTGAACCCAGCCCTTCGTGCCGTCGGGGTCCTCGATCTTGCGCCAGTTGGGATACGTCTCGATCACACGCACCGGCAGATCGGCGCGCTGATACAGCCAGCTTGCCGGAAATTCGCGCCCCGGTCCGGTGCGCATTCGCGCTTTCCCTGCACTTATGGACGCCCAATAGGGTGTCTTTTGCTGCGCTTCCGCGACTGCGGGAATCAAAAGCCCGAACGCAACCAAAACCGCAACTGCCTTGCGCATCGCCCGCTATTCCTCCGTTGATGGCGCTTGACCGCTCCGTATCGCTGGGTCAACGGTTTGGAAAGGTTCAACAGAACAATGCGGACCGGATGGGGGAACTTCGGATGCGTGCACTTCGCGTGGTGGGAACAATGTTTGTGCTGGCCGCGAGTCCAGCGGCCTTTGCGCAACCCATCATTGTCGCCGACAGCGGCGACAGCGCGTGGATATTGACGGCGTCGGCGCTTGTTTTGCTCATGGCACTGCCCGGCCTCGGGCTGTTTTACGGCGGGCTTGTGCGCGCAAGAAACATCCTTTCGGTGCTGATGCATTGCATCGTGATGACCTGCATCGTCTCGCTCATCTGGGCCATTGCAGGTTATAGCCTGACATTTGGCGAGGGTAGCGCGTGGCTCGGCGGCCTTGGCAATCTTGGTCTCGCCAATCTCGCCGAGGTGCGTGACGGCACGACAATTCCGGAGGGCGTTTTCGCGCCTGACCAGGCCCGGCGTCGGTGCGACCATGCAACACCACGGTGAACGACGTCTCGCCGACCTTGACAATAATC